>JBCDFA010000170.1:0-15577 GCA_039178835.1 Chloroflexota bacterium | reverse complement strand
TGGCCACATCGTCCACGGTCACATCTGGGGCTTCCAGTTGCACCAAAATCTCCGCCACAATGGCGCGATCCCCCGCTTCGGTACAGTCGGGGTCATCCTCCTGTTCAGCACTAGGAACAGTATTCTGGCAGGCTTGGCTCCCCATGGCGAGGACCACCAGGAGCAGAACCAGGAAGCTTGGGTGTCTCGTACTGGACATCTACATTCCTTTCGTCATACAACTATCAACAGGGTAATCTACGGCGGCTCGACCTACAACGTTGCCGTCAGATTTGAGCGGCGGTCCGCTGCGCTCCACGTCTTGCCCACCACCATCAACACTCCTCCCCATACTCGCTCGTCGGTTCACACGGTGGCACGTCATCCCAATTTCCATCGGTCGGATCGGCCAGGCCCGGTGGGACACATAACGCCGCGTTGTCGCCAGCGTCATTGGACAACGCAAGCACTTCCAGCTGGGGCAGTTGCCCCAGTTCCACGGGGAGTGGTCCACTGAACGCGTTGCCCTCTAAGTAGAGCTCTTTCAGATTGGTCAATTGCCCTAGTTCCACTGGTATCGGCCCACTTAACCTATTGCCCTCTAAGTAGAGACCTTCCAGATTGGTCAATTGCCCCAGTTCCACTGGTATCGGCCCACTTAACTCGTTGTCCCATAGGCCAAGCACTTCCAGATTGGTCAGTTGCCCCAGTTCCACTGGTATCGGCTCACCGAACGCGTTGCCCCAGAGACTGAGCTCCGTCAGCTGGGTCAATTGCCCCAGTTCCGCCGGTATCGGCCCACTTAACCCATTGTCCTCTAGGCTGAACCTTTCCAGATTGGTCAATTGCCCCAGTTCCACTGGTATCGGCCCACTCAAGTCATTGCCCCCTAGGCCGAACCCTTCCAGATTGGTCAGTTGCCCCAGTTCCACTGGTATCGGCCCACTGAACGCATTTTCCGACAGCCAGAGCTTTTCCAGCTGGGTCAATTGCCCTAGTTCCGCCGGGATCGGCCCACTTAACTCGTTACCCCGGAGATTGAGGTCTATCAGCTGGGTCAATTGCCCCAGTTCCACTGGTATCGGCCCACTCAAGTCATTGCCCCAGAGACCGAGCCTTTCCAAATTCGTCAGTTGCCCCAGTTCCACCGGGATTGGCCCACTGAACGCGTTGCCCCCTAGGGCGAGCGCTTCCAGATTGGGCAATTGCCCTAGTTCCGCCGGGATCGGCCCACTCAGGTTGTTGCCCCAGAGACCGAGCTCCGTCAGCTGGGTCAGTTGCCCCAGTTCCACCGGAAGCGACCCACTCAAGTTATTGTCCGCTAGGTAGAGCCCTTCCAGCTGGGTCAGTTGCCCCAGTTCCACCGGGAGCGGCCCACTCAGGCTATTAAAGGACAGGTCGAGGCTCTCCAGCTGGGTCAGTTGTCCCAGTTCCGCTGGAATTGGCCCACTAAGATCAATGTCGTCTCCTGAGATAGTAATCTCGGTGATACAACGAGGGCCATCGGTTTCGACCACACGAAAGATGGCCACGTCGTCCACGGTCACATCTGGGGCTTCCAGTTGCGCCAAAATCTCCTCCACAATGGCGCGATCCCCCGCTTCGGTACAGTCGGGGGCGTCCGCCTGTTCGGCACCAGGGACGATGTTTTGGCAGGCTTGGCTCCCGATGGCAACGAGAAGAAGAATAAGAATAGGTATAGTTCGCCGTAATTGGTACCTCATACTAGCTCCTTGGGTATTGTTTCTGATGTACGACCTAATTCTTGGGCTGCCGCAGGCTCGTTGGACAGTGTGCAGGGCTTCAATAAACTAAACCAGCGCCCGCTAGTCGTATCAACAAAGGTCGGTGGGATACATAACTCAGGGTTGCCACCATCGTCAAAGGGCAGGTCGAGCCATTCCAAATCACGCAGCTGGCCTAGTTCCGGTGGGATTGACCCACTCAAGTTGTTGCGACTCAGATGGAATTCCTCCAGCTGACGTAGTTGGCCCAGTTCCGGTGGGATTGACCCACTCAGGCTATTAAAGGCCAGGTTGAAATATTCGACATCACGCAGTTGGCCCAGTTCCGGTGGGATTGACCCACTCAGGCTATTAAAGGCCAGGTTGAACCATTTCAGATTGGTTAGTTGTGCTAATTCCGGTGGTATCGGCCCACTTAACGCGTTGCCCCGCAGGTCCAGTACTTCGAGTTGCTGTAGTTGGCCTAATTCCACTGGGAGTGGCCCGGTTAATTTGGCGAGATCTCGCTCGGTTAGTTGCTCCAGTTCTACAGGGCGCCGCCCATTGAGTTCGTCTAGATCATCGACATCATCAATAAACTTACTCATACCACTCAATCTAAGTTCACGCATCTGATGGAGTTGCCCGAGTTCCGCTGGGAGCGTTCCGCTTAGGAAGTTGCGCTGTAGGTCCAGGACTTCAAGCTGCTGCAGTTGCCCGAGTTCCGGCGGGAGTGGGCCACTTAGGTAATTGTTACCTAGGTCCAGGACTTCAAGCTGCTGTAGCTGCCCGAGTTCCGGCGGGAGTGGGCCGGTTAACTCATTGTTCGACAGATCGAGGACTTCCAGATGGGTCAGTTGGCCCAGTTCTGGCGGAATCGGCCCACTTAGGTTGATCAATTGTAGTTCCAGCGTGCGCAACTGACGCAGTAGGCTCATTTCCGGTGGGATCGTCACATAGTTCTCAGTAAATAACCTCCCAGCAACGGCAATCTCGGTGATACAGCGAGTACCATCTGTCCCGACCACACTGAAGGTAGCCACATCGTCCACGGTTAGACCACGATTAGGCGCAGACGAATTCCACAGGGCGATGATCCCCTCCAGAGTCGTAGCTGAGTTCCATTGGGCGATGATGCCCTCCAGAATGGCGCGATCCCCCGCTTCGGTACATTGGGGGGCTTCCACCCGCTCGGCACGCGGGATGGTGTTTTGACAGGCCTGACTCGCGATGGCGAGGGCCACCAGGAACAAAACCAATAAAATTGGGCATCTCGGACGGAACATCCGTTCTCCTTTCGTCATGTTGCTATCAACAGGTTAATCTACGTCGTCTCCCCTTACAACGTTGCAGTCAGATTTGAGTGGCGGCTTGCGGTGTTCCAAGTACTACAAAAATTAGTACTACTTCATAGCTTCACCATCTGTAGTTCGCGTAGAAACCTTTGGAGGATCTCACACGTAGATTGTCATGGTCTATAATATGTGTCTAAAGCTTGGACAATATCCAGGTCCACATTGGGCAAGAAAGTTGCCTAAGGCATATCAATCGGAGATATCGCGATGCACAACACGTTTCGGACCTTGGTACGCACCCTACTGACCCGCAGCGATATGACTCAGGAAATGCTGGCAAATGCACTTGGCTATACGGACGCATCGTATCTTTCTAAACTGCTTAACGGAAAACGTCCGCTGCGTCGCTCGCAGGTACTCGCCATGCTCACCGTGCTGGTAGAGCATAATGCCCATCCTACTCTCACCGAAGCCAACCAGCTACTCATCGAGGCCGGATTTGCACCACTACAGTCGGAAGATCCAGCAGATGCCACGCTGCTCTATGCGCTGCACTCTACCGATCCAGACATGGGAGCCGACAAGCCAGATTCTGCACCTTCCCCAGAAACCATGCCCGTTCGATATGTCGCTCCTGAACTAGATATCAAAACTGGCAAGCACATCCTCCTACCACACACAAGAAGTGACAAAGAGCATCAGGTTCGCCTGTTAATCTTCGGCGCCTTGCTTGTCCTGCTCATAAGTGGATGGGGGGACTCCTCGAATAGCCACGCTTGCCCAGCTATCAATACCGAGCCCCCGCATACGGTTGCCGCATATCGGGCTCTGGCTGAACATGCCTATCAGCAGGAGCAGTATGCCTGTGCGGTTGCCGCCTTTGAAGTCGTCATTACCACCCGCCCTACCAAGTGGGATTATTATCATCGAGGGGTCGCGCACTTTTATCTTAGACACTATGTACCTGCAATTGAAGACCTGACAGTGATGATTGAACAAAATCCTACCTACGATTGGGCATACATGTTTCGAGGGCGCGCATATGAATTGTTGGGTGAGGATGCAGCAGCCATCGCTGACTACCAGACGGTGATACAGCTAGATCAAGAGGCACGTTCCCACGCAGAACGACGGCTAGCCGACCGGCAACCTTTGGAGACCACTCAATCAGCTACACTACCCTGACACGAGCAGATACATCACCAACATATCTTTCATAGCACAAACAGGGCTGTGGGGTTCGCAGTGTCTTAACAATGATTACTGTCAGAGATTACCGCTTGATCGGTTCTCTTACACATACTTGCATTGCTCACTCTGATACCAGCCCGATATATCCATGTCTCACAAGAGGGAATGGAAGTTTTTATATGATGGTTTAGCAAATGCCCAACATCAATATAGGTCGAGATGATGCCAAATATGTTGTAATTTGGTCTACTTTACAATATCGACATATGAGCAAGAAATGACAAACAATCTTCACAAATTGTGGTAGAGTATTTAGCGGCATATTGCGTATTGGTGTATGCATGAAGGAATAGTCATAATGATTGAAGAGTTTGAAGCAGGGCAATCAATCAACATTATCGGTGCTATATTTATTTTGGTGCTCTTCATCGTTGTTGGCTTGCTAGCTGAATTCGCTGTTTTACGTGTTACAAAGCGGTGGATACGCACCAAGTGGGAGCCAAGCATCTATATTTTTGGTGCGTTTCTCTGGCAGCCACTCATTATCATCACCCTCATTGGCATTGCAGGTGCTATAAGACAGTTGAATTTTCAGCCTGGACAAATCGCTCAACTGACCAGTATTGTTGGTATTCTTATTTTGTTATCATTTCTTATCGCCATTGTGCGCCTAATTACAGGATGGGTTGGTTTCTATTTCGAGCAGCATAATCTTGGCTCAGTTTCGATTATCAACAACTTTATTCGTGCACTGGGATTCCTAATCTTTGTTGGAATACTACTCATTTCTATCGGCTTCCCTATATCACCTATTTTGACAGTTATTGGGGGGAGTAGTATAGGTATTTCGTTCGCGCTTAGAGAACCACTAGCAAATGCATTTTCGGGATTGCAAATCATTGCTTCCAATAAGATTCGGCCTGGCCAGTACATCCGCCTCAGCACTGGTGAAGAAGGTTTTGTCACCGACATTCGCTGGTCAGACACCTATATCCGGCAGTTGGCAAATAACCTGATTATCGTCCCAAATTCTGTCATGATCACCACCATGTTCACCAACTTCGACCAGCCGGAGCCAGAATTGGCCGTACTTTTTGAGGTAGGTGTCGATTATGAGAGTGACTTAAAACATGTAGAACAAGTAACGATTGAGGTTGCCAATGAGGTTATGCAGGAGGTAACTGGTGGCGTAAGTACCTTCGAAACTTTTATACGATATCATACCTTTGCGGATTTTAGCATCAACTTCAATGTCATTATGCGTGCACAAGGATTTGGTGATAATTTCTTGATTAGGCATGAGTTTGTAAAACGTCTTCATGATAGATACAATCAGGAAGGGATTACAATCCCATTCCCTATTCGTACACTCCATACCGATCCACAAAATCGAAAGCATGTAGAGAATAATTTTTCCTCCAAATCTGATGAGCAACCTCGTGTTGGAGATGCTGTATGATAGCGTGGTTGTGGAAAACACCAAACAAAGAGACCAAAGCGTGAAAGTTATGCGAAGAGCCATATACTCGGTAGCCAGTGGCTGCCTCATCATATTGCTGGTTGGATGTGGTGATCTATCTTTATCAGAAAATATACTTGTGCCAACTATGAATGTTGAGCCAACTGCAACCACCGCAGAACAAGCACCAGCTATTCTGGTTGCAACGCCAACTCCTGAAGTTGAAGAACCTGTTGTTAGTGGCCAGATTATGTTTGTATCAAACCGTACAGGGAATAATGATATCTATCGGATGAATGCTGATGGTTCAGGATTAGCACGACTTACAGATAATCGTGCCAACGATACTGATCCGACATGGTCTCCCGATGGTCGTCAACTAGCGTTTGTCTCAGATCGTACCGGCACGACTCAAGTACATACTATGAACATTGATGGGGCGAACATACAACAAATGACCGATGAGTCAGAGGGCATAACAGCACCTGTGTGGTCCCCCGATGGACAGCAACTGGCGTTTGTCGTGGCATCTTCCACGATTGCAATACGTGCACTTGAGAGCGATGAGATTAGCCGTTTGACAGATCTCCCACCTGATATTGCAAACTTGTCTTGGTCACCCGATGGGCGTTATTTGGCTTTCTCTGCCAGCGATCCAACAGATGAAGCGAATCGCGATATTTTTATTCGTAGCCTAGATGCGGATGCCATACTCATGAATTTGACCAATCAGCAAGGGAGCGATGACTTTCCGGACTGGTCACCTGATAGCAGCCGATTAGCATTTCAATCTGATCGTGATGGGAACATGGATGTCTTTGTGATGAATGCAGATGGGACGCTCCAAACACCGCTAACAACCGATACATCATTTGACGGCGAGCCAACGTGGTCACAGGATGGTCAACAGCTTGCATTTGTATCGATGCGTGATGGCAACCGCGATCTGTATGTTATAAATGATGCAGGAGCAGAAGTAGAAAGTCTCGCGCTGCATCCTGCTGCTGACACACAACCTGCCTGGCAGCCTCTGCCACCACAACCGCAAAGTGAACAACTTGTCTTTGCTAGTAATGATGTAGGTGCATTACGAGACATCTTTATGACAAATACTACTGGAATTGGAATCACCGAGCTTACATCTGATCTAAGCGTTGATGATATGACACCAAACTGGTCACCCGATGGACAACAACTGGTGTTTGCCTCCAGCCGTGATGGCAATTATGATCTGTTTACCATCAATGTGGAAGATCCATCTGAACCCATCAACATGACAACGAACCCTGGAGCCGATCTCCATCCTGTCTGGTCACCTGATGGTACACGTATCGCATTTGAGAGTAATCGTGATGGGAATTGGGAAGTGTATATCATCAATGTTGATGGAACCGAGGTGGTAAATCTCTCGAATAACGCTATCGCCAATGACGGGAACCCAACGTGGTCACCTGATGGGAATCAGGTAGCATTTACCTCAGATCGGGATGGTGATTTTGATATTTATGTCATGAATACTGATGGCTCTGGACAACCGACACAACTAACTAACAATACTATCAATGATGTATTTCCCGCCTGGTCACCCGATGGAGCACGTATCGTGTTTCGATCTGAGCGCGATGAGAATCAGGATATCTACATCATGAATACAAGTGGTCGCCAGTTACGACGACTCACACGCACCACCGCCAACGAGGACCATCCCACATGGTCACCCGATGGTACACGTATCGCGTTTGTTTCCAATCGATTGATCAACAACAATGGCGCGGTACAACCGGCTAATTTCAATCTTTACACAATGGACACAAATGGCGGGAACGTTATTCGTATTACACAAAGTCCTACAAATGAACTGTATCCGGCTTGGCGGCCGTGAACAGAACCTATCCCTGAACTTTGGTTCTTCTTCTGATTAGCGCCTGTTGCATCGCAATCATAGCTTTCGTAACCGCACCTGTTGCACCAAATGATTTTCGCCTTTGGTCAAGATTAGACGCGCACGTTCACGAGTCGGATTAATATTTTCGCGCAAATTGGCCCCATTGATCTCATTCCAGATGCGTGTGGCTATATCAATGGCCTCAGGAACTGAAAGATCTGCATAACGGCGAAAGTACGAATGGGGATTACGGAAAGCCGTTTCACGTAATCGTAAGAAACGCTGGATATACCACTGCTTGAGATGGTATTCATCTGCGTCAACATAGATGGAGAAATCAAAGAAATCCGAAACAAAAACGCGTGGTGCGTCTTTGGAAAAGGTGGTATTGCTCTGAAGTACGTTAAGCCCTTCGAGAATAAGAATATCTGGCTGCGTGATCAGTTGCGTTTCATCAGGGACGACATCGTAAGTCAGATGTGAGTACACTGGAACGGCCACTTCAGGATAGCCTGATTTCAGATCTGCCACAAAACGAACTAATGCTCGCACATCATAGCTCTCAGGAAAGCCTTTGCGATGCATAATGCCACGTTCTTGTAGCACATGGTTTGGGTAGAGAAAACCATCAGTCGTGACCAGATCCACTCGTGGCTGCCCAGGGATGTGTGACAATAGCGCTTGCACGATACGTGCAGTGGTGCTTTTGCCAGCTGCCACACTCCCAGCCATACCAATAATGTATGGAACTTTGGCTGCATGGTTACCAAGGAATGTATCCGTCACATTATATAGCGATTGCATCGCCCGCACATACAGATGAAGTAAACGAACGAGCGGTAAATAGATTTTCTCTACTTCATCCAGTGAGATTTTGTCATTCAATCCGCGCAACTCATTCAAATCATCTTCTGACAATGTCATAGGTGTTGAGTCACGTAGGTGTGACCATTCTTGGCGTGTAAACGTAATGTAGGGCGAAAAAGGTTGGGTATCCGGGGTTATAACTGTCATATGTGTAACTCCAGATGGCACATCATGGCCATCCTATGCAAAAATGCAGGTGGAAAAAAGTCACACCTGCACATCGTTATCTAGTGTTGTTATATACCAATCAACGACAGGCAATCGCACTAGCTACACTCCACTGTGTTGTAAGATACAAATACTGGCTCTATATCGAGTATAGCGTACTCACATATGGTCGTCAAATAAAACCTTCTACAATGAACATCGTCATTTCTACAACTTACGACACTTGACACAGTGCATAATCAAATGGATACTACGACATAAGTACCATTTCATTTTCCAGCATACACATATAGAAGGATACCAGTAAATACTATGACCTGTAGCACGATAGCGCGTCGCCGAGCCCAGTTTTTCTGCCGATTGATGGTCGTTGGGATTATTCTTACCAGCCTCTTTCATAGTCATAGACATGCTGCACCCCTCCACGCCCAGACAAACACCTTTACACCGACAGATTGTAACTTTAACCTCACTTTGGATATCTTCGTAGATTATGATCTCCTTGAATGTGGGTTTGTGACAGTCCCTGAAAACCACAGCGATCCAAATGGACCAACGATTGATTTAGGTATTGCCATTATCAAAAGCACCGATCCTAATCCCGAACCAGATCCCATCTTCATGCTACAGGGTGGTCCGGGAGGATCGAGTATCGACACTTTCCTTCAGTTTCTCTTTCCCGATAGCCCGCTCCGCGCCAACCGTGACATTGTCCTTTTTGATCAGCGTGGAACGCTCAATGCTGATCCCAATCTCATTTGTTTTGAGACCGTTGATCTGACGGAGGAGACCATTGAACAAGAACTGGGTGACGAAGAGGAGTTGCAGCTGTCGCTCGAAGCGATGCAGGAATGTCGCGAACGCCTCCTTGAGGAAGGTATTGACCTCTCGGCATATGACAGTCTCGAAAATGCTGCCGATATCAACGCCATCGTTGAGGCACTCGGCTATGAGCAGATCAATCTCTATGGTGTTTCGTATGGTACTCTTTTGGCCTTACACACCATGCGTGAACATCCTGATACTCTACGAAGTGTTATCCTAGATGCCGTTGTCCCAACACAAACAAACTTCGTTGAATTGGCACCACGCTCACAAGACCGTGCTTTTCGAGAGCTTTTTGAGGCGTGTGAGACCGACTCAGACTGTAATGCTACCTACCCAAACTTGGAAGAAGTCTTTTTCGAGACCGTTACTGCTCTCGATGAACAACCCACGCGCATTCAGCTTACTGATAACACAACGGGGCTCACCTACAACGCACTATTTGATGGTGCGAGTTTCCTTAATGCTATATTTCAATTGTTATATGTAACAGATATGATTCCCGCACTGCCCAAAGTCATTTATGATGCACGTGATGGTGAATTTACCTTTCTTGCACAGATACTCCCTGTCATCTACTTTGATCGCACATTTAGTATTGGAATGTACTATTCCGTTGTTTGTGCTGAAGATGCTGATATCGACCCTGCGAACTTGACATTCGAAGACCTCTACCCTGAAGTCGCTGAAGATGGCGTGTTAAGTATTGAGGCAATTACACAAGTTTGTGAGATATGGGATGTTGAAGAACTAAATCCGAGTGTGGATGAGCCAGTAACAAGTGAAATACCAACCTTACTGCTCTCTGGCCGTTTCGATCCGATCACTCCCCCAGCGTTTGCTGAACTCGCCGCAAGCACGCTTGAACAAAGTTATCTTTTCACCTTTCCAACAGTAGGTCATGGCGCGGCAATGGACGGTGAATGTCCGGCCAGTATCATTCATTCGTTTCTGGAAGATCCTGAACTCCCACCCGATGCCACCTGTATCGACGAACAGGCAGATCCGACGTTCTTTACACCCAACAGCATTGTGATGACTGATACTGTCAGTGATATCGTCACTATGGACAACCTGCTCCAACCTGGATTATTATTGTTAAGTATTTTCTTACTCCTCTCACTCTTTCTCATCTGGCCAATGACCACCGTTATTCGACTCATCACCCAAAGAACCGCCAAAGAGGTGCCTGCCGGTGCCCATATGGCTCGTTGGATCGCAGCCCTGAATGCACTCCTAGCAGTCGTGTTTTTAATCATATTCGTCACAGTGGTGGGAAATCTTGTCTTTAGTAATGAGTCTATTCTGTTCTTTGGCTTGCCACGTACCACTCTTCCGTTATTTATCTTACCTTTGCTTGTCGGATTACTCACGGCAGGTATGTTGGTTATGTCTGCACGGGCCTGGATGACACCATACTGGTCGGTGTGGAACCGCCTCTATTACACCATCCTGACTATAGCAGCACTAGGTTGTGTCACCATTCTGACACAGTGGGGGTTACTCCAAGTCTTCTTCTAAGATGGTTTCTGTTTTGGGGCCGTTGCAGGATGCTGCGTTATCCGGCGGACGAGTAGCGGTCCCACCGAAAGCATCACAAAAAGCCGTAACAGATGGACTAAGAGCACTACCGGTGTCTGTGCGCCGGTATCAAGTGCCGCAATAGTTACAGCGTCCAAACCACCCGGCATCGTGGCAAGATACGCACTCAACCAATCAATACGCATCGCATACGCAAGCGCCACCCCAACACCAGCAGATGCGATGATTAATCCCACGATACAACTCAGGACAGGGAAAACGGCACGGCCAATCTGACGAAACGCAACCGTATCAAATCGTAATCCAACGCTAACACCGATAACTGCGTTGGCAAGCGGCAACACCCCCGGAGGCCAGATACCATGCTCAATACCTGACGCACCTAACCCAGCCCCAATCACCACAGGCCCAACCAACGCCCCAGCCGGAATACCGATGCGCACCCCAACCCACACTCCAATCACAGTTGACACAATCGTAATCGCATATTGCTGCCACCCAGTGACACTCACAAGCAACTGAGTCGAAGCTGATTGTACCTCATTGGCAGGCCCTATGATGATACGCGCAAGCAACGACGCCAACACGATCACGAGAATGACACGTGCATACTGGATAAAAGCGACCAACCGTGCATCAGCGTGCAATTCATCGCTCATGGCGACCATCGCCGAGGCACCTCCAGGAATACTACCAAGTAGCGCCGTCGCCCGATCAAGGTTGCTGATACGAGCCAGAACCGTCCCACTCACGAGACTAAGACCCAGTACCGCAGCAACCGCAAGCACGACTGGCAACCAGGATTGAGCCAGCAAGGCAAATGCTTCTGGAGTAAATGAAGCGCTGACAGCCATACCAATGATACCAAGGGCTATATTCCATGACCATGATGGTACCGTCGTCTGGATACCCTTTCGCATAGTCAAAAAAATACTTGCCAGCATAGGGCCAATCATCCAGGCGGCAGGCATACCAATAAGATCGGCAAGCACCCCAGCAATGAGAGCAGCCCCGCCAATCCAGATCCATGTTCGAGCGATCAACCCTATTCCTTATCTAGCGGTTCTGGTAGGATGATGGAAAAGAACGCCAGAAGCACACGTTCGTTATGTCTCCGAAGAAGATGTAATAGGCAAACGGACCTGAAAGCGTGTATTTCCAGGCTGTGATTGCACCTGAATATGGCCTCCATGGCGCTCGACCACGATGCGGTAGGCAATATCGAGCCCCATCCCGATGGCTTCACCAACCTCTTTCGTAGTAAAAAATGGCTCCCAGATATGTGACTGTATCTCGGGTGGAATACCAGGGCCATCGTCAACAATCTCGACCACCACATAGTCATGATCACATATGGTACGCAGCCAGATACAGCCATGTTCACCAACCGCATAACACGCATTATCGATCAAATGTGTCCATACCTGATTCAGCTCACGACCAGAACTCGTAATCGCTGGTAGTGCAGAGTCATATTCTCTGATCACTTCAATACCTTGCAGTTTGTGTGACAATATGGTCAGCGTAGTCTCAAGCCCGTGGTGAATATCGACTTCCTGCTCTGATGCACGATCCATAAAGGAATACTCTCGCACTGCGTTGATAACAGTGAAGATACGCCGGGTACTAACATCAACCTCTTGTGCCAGGACGGCTGCCTCAAGACCTGCATGCAACCACGACAACATGTCACTCAGGGCGACAGGAGCAACATGGTCGGCGACACGTTGCAACCACTCTACATCCAATCCAGCACTGACAAAACCTGGGGCCAACGACCAGCTATCTGGCACTGCGTGGGCTTCAAGCCACGCAGCCACTACTTCTTCGCGATCACTCTGCTCAAGCGTATCTAGAACAGGAGCACTTTGCGCTTTTGCAATCGCCTCACACCGCAATTGTTCAATTACCTGTTGCTGTTCCGGTGTACAGATATATCCGCCTAATGCGAGCGAGCGTGCTTGAAGTTGATCAATGGCATCACGCAACTGTTCTGCAGCACGACACGCCGCCGATGCTGGGTTATTCAATTCGTGGGCCAGCCCTGCCGACAGCCGCCCCAACGCTCCCAATTTTTCCTGCTGCCGTACCAATGCCTCAAAATTCCGTGTACCCCAGTGCAGGCCGTGGAGAAGATGCGTGGCAATGGGAAAACCATTCGACAACATGTGTGTCACCGCATCAAGAGGGATACGCAACAAACGACTCGAACGCAGAATGAGTGCACTCACCGGCTCAAGATTGTCGATCAAGGGAATGACACCCGCCCAGGTCCCCGGTTCACTGGAAGTCACCAATGTAATCTCTTGATTGCCAACACGTCTGCTAATCCGCCATTCACCGGAGATCAAGACCCACAAAGCATCGGTCAGGTGCTCTTCGGTAAACACGTATGATCCTGCGTCAAGCGCCACGACCGCAGAATGATGAATAAGCCAGATACACTGCTCATTCGAAAGCTCGGCAAAAAGTGGCATAGTCATGAGTATATCGATCAATGCTCGATTAGCATCCAAAGGTGTTTGGGTGGCCATGACCTGTTTTGTACTTGTCATGATATGGTTGTTCTCCCAATCGCGAAAAGCGCCGTTCTTAGGAATAACACACAGGTATCAAATAGAGTTATTGTTCTTTATAACATCTTTCGGGTAATACATTCGATAGTATAATCCACAGAAGAGGGTTCGGCAAGAGCTACATTCGCAAAAAAGAGGCCAGCACTGTGCATGCCAGCCTCAGCCTTTAGACATGTATAATCAGACGTTATGCAAGTGTCTTCTCAGTCTCACGATCAAAGATATGCATCTTGTCCATGTTCGCAATCATCTCGATAGGTTGACCAACCCGAGCTTCTGTACGAGGGTCAAGCTTACCGACCATCTCTTTGCCACCGACTTCCACAAACACATATACCTCAGCACCGAGCGGCTCCAGCACGGTCACCTTCGCAGTCATTTTCGCGTCCTCCGAAACACCACGGGGTACAAAGTGGGCATCGTGCAAATCTTCTGGGCGAATACCAAAGTACACATCTTTGCCCACACTCTTGCTTACCCCTTCGAGTTTGTCCTCAGGGATCGGCAGTTGGAACTCACCAAAATCAGCCACTATACCACCATTGCCACGTGCAAGTTTGGCCTCAAAGAAGTTCATTGATGGCGAACCAATAAAACCAGCCACGAACATATTGGTAGGATTATCATACAACATTTGTGGCGTATCAAGTTGTTGGAGAATGCCATCCTTCATAACGGCAATTCGCGTCCCCATGGTCATCGCCTCGACCTGGTCGTGCGTCACATAGATGAAGGTCGTTTTAAGGCGTTGATGCAACTTGGAGATCGTTGCACGGGTCTGGACACGCAACTTAGCATCAAGGTTCGAAAGTGGCTCGTCCATCAAGAACACTGCTGGGTTACGCACAATTGCGCGGCCTAACGCAACACGTTGGCGCTGACCACCAGAGAGGGCCTTTGGCTTCCGATCTAACAAGTGTGCAATCTCAAGCATCTCACCAGCTTCTTTCACCCGTCGGTCAATCTCAGCCTTGGGGGTCTTGCGTAACTTCAGACCAAAGGCCATGTTGTCATAGACCGACATATGGGGATAAAGCGCATAGCTCTGGAACACCATCGCAATATCGCGATCCTTTGGTGGCACATCATTCACCACACGATCCCCAATGCGAATGTCACCATCAGAGATCTCTTCGAGACCTGCCAAACAACGTAGTGCTGTGGTCTTACCACAACCAGATGGGCCGACCAGCACCAGGAACTCCTGGTCTTGAATGTCGATATTGAGATCCTTTAGAACCGTCACTTCACCAAAACGCTTATACACATTCTGGTACGTCACGCTTGCCATGAGATTGCTCCTTTGCACATAGAATACATATGTTAACCTGTGTGTATGATTTCAAACAACGATATCAATCTGATACCACTGAACATGGACCTGTCGATTGTCGAATAACCAGACGTGTTTCCAGCATCACCTGCCACGATTGCCGCTCACGCCGCTCGATAGCATCAACGAGCAGCATGGCGATCTGCTCACCAAACGCAAGCCGAGGTTGACGCAGCGTGGTAAGCGCAGGGCGCACATGCGCTGCCAGTGGCACATCATCAAACCCCACCACCGAAATGTCTCGCCCTACTTCCAGCCCTACGTTAAACGCCGCGTGCATGGCCCCAAAGGCCAATTCGTCGTTACAAGCCAGAACAGCCGTTGGTGGCTCTGGTGCACCCAGTAACTCATCCATCGCCTGATACCCATCCTCCTGATTACGCCCCGCTTCTACCACAAGCAATGGGTCAAGCTCTAAACCTGACGCCTCTAGCGCCTCGGTATAACCAAGATAGCGTGGCTCGCTATCAGCTAACTCTGATGGCAGTTGAATCAGCCCGATCCGACGATGACCAAGATTGAGCAGATGTTGTATCGCTTGAACCGCACCTGTATGGCCGTCGATACTCACAAACGGACTAGCATGTGTATCTGGTGGCAAACCAGCACAGACATGGGGAATCTGTTGGCTTGCCAGCGCCTGGGCACGTGCATCATCAACTTGCACATCGAGCAACACCATGCCATCAACACGCCCTGTGCGGGCTAGCTCCAATGACACTTCCACTTCACG
>JBCDFA010000169.1:0-15578 GCA_039178835.1 Chloroflexota bacterium | reverse complement strand
GGTTTCGACCCACTCCCACACTATGAACCACCCGCTGAATTTCAGGAACACACAAACGGTCATAATGATACGCTTATGCTTATCTCTGGCGCATCGCATCACTTTGTCTCCAGCAGTATGGCCAATCAGCCAAGCCTGATGGCCAAAGAAGGTGCACCATTTGTAGAGATCAATCCAGCAGATGCAGCGACACGGGGCATTACCCATGGCGACACCGTGGTGATTGAGAATGACCGTGGCTGGTGTGAACTCCAGGCTGTGGTCACCGACGATGTTCCTACTGGTGTTGTAGTCGCTCCTAAAGGCCCCTGGGCCCAACACACCACCGCACAGCGTAACATCAACTGGACGACTCCCGATACACTGGCTGATCTGGCCGGTCAGAGCACCTTTCACAGCAATATCGTTCGCATCAGACAGACACAATAGAATTTCAGCCGAACAACACTGTGTAAATCTATCGAGAAGCCTAAACTATGTACGATACTGGCATAGTGGCTTCTTATCCTCTCTCTAAAACCTCAACTATTCTTATCTGCAACTAAATAATGACTCCCATCGTCAATATTGTTACTGGCTCACATGTGAAACAAATTCCAACACTCATCATTTTTCAGATACAAAAGCCTTGTGCATAGGCGTCCATATAGGAGGGAATTATTATGTTGAAACGCATTCCAACATTTCTTAAGCGTGTCTTTTTGATTGTAGCATCATTGCTTATCGTAGCAGCCATTGTCCTATCTATCGTCTCTCGAGGAATTATCGATACATCTAACCCAGTTGGTTTGATAGACGCATCTTACGTTGATGAAAAACGTTCTCGCGAGCTTAATCTGTATATATGGTATCCAACCGATGTTACAGAAAATATTGAACTGTTTGATGATAATATTGTTTTTCGAGGATTTTCAGCCATTCATGACGCACCAATTGCTGAAGGAGCGCATCCATTGATTGTCTTTTCACATGGTAGTGGTGGGAACCGAACTAATCAAGGTTGGTTGGCAGTTGAGTTAGCACGTCAAGGGGCAGTGGTGGTCGCAGCCAATCATCCGGGCAGTACCTCACGTGATTCTGCGCCTGCTACAAATATTCTGACCTGGAACAGACCTGCCGATATTTCCTTCCTGATTGATTCGCTCCTGGACGACCCGGAGGTTGCACCCCATATTGATCCGAGTCGCATCGCTGTTGTGGGGCATTCCCTTGGTGGATATACAGCCCTAGCTGTTGGTGGAGCTGAATTAAGCCTTGACCAGTTTATCGACTACTGTGCTCAGTTTCCAGACAATCCTGATTGTGCGTTTTATCGCTCTGGGAACGTTGACCTGACACAAGTTGATCGCGAGAACTTTGAACGTGCCAATCGTGACGAACGCGTTTTGGCCGTTGTGGCGCTCGATCCGGCTTATGCAAGCTCTTTTACACCTGAGAGTCTCGAAGCGATGGTACCTACACTACTGATTGCTCCACCAGCATCTACAGAGAATAGCCTCGGTAATTTACAGGTTGATTCCTTAGCAGAAGAATTGACACTGGAAGAACAGTATGTTGAAATGCCGGGAGCCTATCATTTTACATATTTACCAGAGTGTAAAGTACTCGGATTCTACGTTTTGATGGCAGTCGAAGAAGGCGGTGAGTTATTGTGTTGGCGGGAAGACGGGCAAAGTCGTGCTGATTATCACGACATTACCACGCTGGAAATTGTAAACTTTTTACAAGCGCAGGAGATTCTTACATAGCCTGTTGTATAGAGTAAGACAACACAACTCTGACCTGCTTCAATCCCTGTTTCTCCTATGAGATGGGGATTGAAATGTATTGAAAGATAAATTTGTCTTTGGTCATGCAGGTGAGAAGATCAAGAGCGGTCAAGCTACAGAACGTCCTGAACATAACACATCAGCATCTATTATAAGAATTATATGCAGTGGTTCACGATAAACCAACCAAGAAACCGATCTCACACGTAGTACTATTACGCAGATTTACAAAAACATGTTTTGTTCAAAATAACATAGCTAATGTGAGCGTCCTGGTACAATCTCGATACAACCCCAGCGCTCAGGGAGATTGGTATGGCTAAACCCATCATCCTTACCGTTGATGACGACCCCGAGGTGTTACGCGCTATCGAGCGCGATATGCGACGGCAGTACGGCAGTGAGTATCGTGTCATTCGAGCCAATTCGGGTGCCTCTGCTATCGATACACTCAAACAACTGAAACTACGCAATGATGCGGTGGCGCTGTTGCTCTCCGACCAGCGCATGCCCCAGATGTCGGGGGTAGACTTTTTAGAACAGGCACAAGAGTATTATCCCGAAGCCAAACGGGCACTCCTCACCGCCTATGCGGACACCGATGCGGCGATCAGTGCCATCAACACGGCACGGGTAGACTACTATCTGATGAAGCCATGGGATCCACCTGATCAGCAACTCTATCCGGTCATCAATGATCTCCTTGACGATTGGCGTGCCCACTTCCGTCCACCATTTGATGGTATTCGCGTCATTGGGCATCGGTGGTCCGCTCAGACCTATCAGATCAAGGACTTTCTGGCCCGCAACCAGATTCCCTATCAATCACTCGATATCGAGACCGATGCCGAGGCCAAACACCTCCTAGAGATGGCGGGTGTCGATCAGTCGCAGTTGCCTGTGGTGCTCTTTGGTAATGGAACGAATATGCCTGCACCAACTAATATGCAAATTGCAGAACAGATTGGTCTCCAAACGCGTGCTGAGAAGCCATTCTACGATCTGCTGATAGTTGGCGGTGGTCCATCAGGTCTGGCGGCAGCGGTGTATGGTGCCTCTGAAGGCTTACGAACAGTGCTTGTCGAACGAGAAGCCCCTGGTGGCCAGGCCGGAACCAGTTCCCGTATTGAGAACTATCTTGGCTTCCCTTCTGGCCTGAGTGGTGGCGATCTGGCACGCCGTGCGGTGGCACAGGCCCGTCGCTTTGGTGTTGAGATCCTCACCCCACAAGAGGTTACCGATTTGCGACTAGATGGCCCGTACCGCATTGTGACATTAGCCGATGGGAGTGAGATTAGCTGCCATTCACTCCTCGTTGCAACGGGTGTCTCGTATCGCAAGCTCAATGTCCCTGGTCTGGACAATCTTATCGGTGCTGGGGTGTACTATGGGGCAGCCGTAACCGAGGCCATCGCTAGTTCAGGCGAAGATGTTTATATCGTTGGTGGTGCAAATTCTGCTGGTCAAGCCGCGATCTATCTGGCAAACTATGCACGCAAAGTGGTGTTGCTTGTACGTGGCGAAGGGCTGGCCAAGAGTATGTCGAACTACCTGATCGAGCGCATCGACAAGGCCGAAAATATGGAGGTATGGCCATACGCGAATGTGACAGAAGTGCATGGCGACCAGGCGCTTGAGGCTATTACCATACATAATAGCCAAACCAACGAGGATCAAAAAGTGCCAACGACTGGCCTGTTTCTCTTTATCGGCGCCCAACCACGCACCGACTGGCTGGGCGATGTGGTTGTACGTGACCAGAATGGCTTTATCCTTTCGGGGAATGATCTGCTGCGCGATGGCAAACGTCCTGAAGGCTGGCAACTTGATCGCGATCCATATCTCCTCGAAACAAGTATTCCGGGCATCTTTGTGGCGGGTGATGTGCGCTCAGGATCGATCAAACGGGTGGCTTCTGGTGTCGGCGAAGGCTCAATAGCTGTACAGTTCGTACATCGTTATTTGTCTTCGATATAAATGCATGCTCAATAGAGGCTGGTGTGTCAGCAATCCTAGTGCGTGAAGGCAGAATAGAAGATTTTGAACATATCAATGAACTTGCTGCTGCTGCAATCTATCCAGCCTTCGAACATCCCGCTCTCACAGAGGAGCAGCAAGCTGAAAATCAGCGCATTGTTGATATAACACATGAAGCATGTGTAAAATCTTTGCAGGAGCCAAATCGCACTGTGCTGGTGGCCTATTACAATGAAGCCTTTGCTGGATTTGTAATAGCCGATAAAGCTGCACAACCGCATCCAGAAATCGATTGGTTGATTGTCTTTCCAGCCTTTCAAGGGCAGGGTATCGCAGACAAATTGATGGCAACTGCACTGGCATGGATTGGCCCACACACTGATGTGATGCTTGGAGTCATTCATTACAACACCAGGGCCATCGCCTTCTACAAAAAATGTGGATTTGAGGATACTGGTCAGAGCGTAGGAAAACATAAGATTCCTCGCAAGCTTATGATAAAAAAAGTATTGATGATGGTCCATCTCAAGACGCTACGTCGAACCGTAACTAACGATGGAGACAGATAGCACCATGATTGAACGACTACGCCAATTACCAACCTTCGCCCCATTGGCGGATGATGTGCTCGAATGGCTACTCGAACATAGCCATGAGTTGATGCTTGATGCGGGCGATATGTTGTTTACCGAGGGGCAATCGGCCAACTATTTCTACATTTTGCTGGACGGGCAGGTACAGATCGCCAAACGGATGGGTGGCCAGGAGATAATACTGGCCACCCACGAAGCAGGTGCCTTCACCGGCGAAATACCGCTGCTCACCGGAACCGCCTATATCGCCAGTGCACGTGTGTTGCAGCCAACGCAGGTATTACGTGTGGACCAGGAATCATTCGAGGAACTCTTGGCAACCTGTAAGCCCTTACGGAGTGCTATCTTTGCAGAAGTTGCACAGCGGCTGCAAAACCTGGAGGGACAACTACGGCAACGTGAGAAGATGGCCTCACTTGGTGTGTTGGCAGCAGGGTTGGCCCACGAACTCAACAATCCTGCTGCGGCGAGTCGTCGGGCGGTCGGTAACTTGCGTGAGGCATTGCAACAACTCAAGGTATCGACTGCAGCAGTCAATAAGCACCAGTTGTCCGAAGAACATGTCGCGCTACTCTACAAACTACAAGAACAGGCAGTAACTCAACTGGCCAGCGACACCAGCCTCGATCCACTTGAACAGAGTGATCGTGAAGATGAAATGGGCGATTGGTTAGAGTCACAGGGAATTGATGATGCCTGGGAACTTACTGCCATCTTTGTCCAAGCGGGGATGACTATTGAGCAGTTAGAACAGATACAATCAACACTCCCTGCAGCAACACTTCATGATGCGATGGTATGGCTCAATTGCTCTCTGCAAACTGGTGAACTGCTCAAAGAGATTGAGAACAGCACGACCCGTATATCGGAACTGGTGCTGGCAGTCAAATCGTATTCCTACATGGATCAAACAGCGGTCCAGGAAGTTGACATTCATAAGGGAATCGACGATACGCTCAAGATCCTCACACATAAGTTGAAAAAGGGCGTGACTGTTACCCGAGAATATGATTCCGATCTGCCACGTGTCATGGCATATGGCAGTGAACTCAACCAGGTGTGGACCAATCTTATCGATAATGCGGTCGATGCAATGCAGGGCGAGGGACTCATTCATATTCGGACGAGTCATGAGGCAGGGAATGTGTTGGTAGAGATTATTGATAATGGGCCAGGCATACCGGTGGAGATTCAATCGCGAATCTTTGAGCCGTTCTTTACGACCAAGGAGGTGGGCAAAGGGTCAGGGCTGGGGTTAGACATTGCCTACCGCATTATTGTCCAACATCACCATGGCGATTTGCGATTCACCTCAAAGCCTGGAGAAACACGCTTTCAGATCTCAATACCCATTGAGTTAGTGTGTACGGTATAGCATCGTACACCCCCCTCTCTTCACTTATTCACTCAACCCTTTAACACATGGGCAATACCGCTCTGAAGGGTGCTACGCGTAATCATATTGCTAAAATCGATACCAAGCCCCACCAGCATCTGTGCTACTTCAGGGCGAATACCGGTCAATATCACCTGTGCGCCAAGCAATTGTACCGCCTGAGCGGCTTTGAGAAGCGTGTCAGCAACTTGTGAGTCCATAGTTGCAACACCCGTCACATCAAGAATGACAATCTGAGCCTGATTTTCAGCAATACCATGGAGGAGGGTATCGAGTACATTTTGAGCGCGGCGCGTATCAATAGCCCCGATCAATGGCATAACTAATGCACGATCAGTGATTGGAATAAGCGGTGTAGATAGTTCGGCAAGCGTTGCAGCCTGCATCTGAATAATCTTATCCTGTAAGATGCGCCGTTGATCCTCCGCCTTTTTCCGCTCTGTCACATCACGTGCTACCCATAAGACTGTCGTATCGTTGATAGGTGAAACGGAACCTGCAAACCATACATCTCCACCCTGAACAGGTAGGAAGTACTCAATATTGACGATTTGATGTGTTTCAAGTGCCTGACGAATCTTGCCAACGAAGATATCAGCGGCCTCAGCAGGCATAATATCGTGAATTGTTTGACCAACCATTTCATCTGAAGGCTTATACAGCAGCGATGGATTGGTTGGGGCAATCTTCAGATATTGTCCATTATTATCCAACACCAAGATTACATCAGACATTGCGGCAAAGAGTGCGCTTAATTCGGCTTCGGACTCTTCTAGTTCCTGAATGCGCCGCTCAAGTTCTCCAATATGTTGTTGTAGTGTGTGAACGTTTATATTTTGTTCCTCTTTGTGCGAACCCATCAGGCACGTTACTCCCTATTACATGAGGACCAAAGATATTTCTAAAAACCAGACATACGACAAACACTCTTCGTTTATCGCATATCTGGATTTAACCAATAGAGCATGGTACGTTACTAATCGTCTAGCATACCACTGTCTACATAAACAGGCAAGTGCAAAATATCCTAATCAACAACTAATGGAACCATCTCAGGTGCCGGCGTTAGCTTGACATAGCCCTGACCGCTGCGGTTACTCAGATGCATATCGGACAATACGATCAGCGCAAGTAACGAAAATGTCATCTCAGGACCGACCCATTGACACCCTATCGCCTGCCATGCCTTTTCGAGTTCGGCAACCTGTGCAGCCACAACTGGGACCGTATCGAGTGACATAAGCCCAGCGAGTGGCAATGGTACACACGTAATGACTTGACCATCGGCGACCACAACCATACCACCCCCGATCTTGATCAGTTCGTTCGCTGCTAGTGCCATGTCATCGTCATTCATGCCCATGACGAGCAAATTGTGACTATCGTGGGCAACGGTTGAGGCTACCGCGCCACGTTGTAACCCAAAGCCAGTCACGAAGCCCAAGCCACGGCTACCGGTACGATGGTGGCGCTCAAAGACGACCATCTTGGCCACATCTTGTTCAACAGAAGCCTGGATGCCACGGTCAGTTGCGGATAAGGTCTTGATTTCTTCTGTGGTATCCACACGGCCCTCATACGCACGCACAACTCGTACCTGAGCACTCGAACCGGTATGTGTCACGATAAAATCGTCGGCGGTTAACGGATCAAGATGAACCGATTGCAACGACCACTCAGGATATGTAAATGGAGCAATTTCAACAGTGAGTTGGCCGTTTTCCGCCACCAGTTGTCCATCAGTATAGACCTGATCGATCACCAGGTTTTCAAGATCGCTGACAATGAGGATATCGGCGGCACGAGCGGGGGCAATCATGCCAATCCAACGCCATGCTTCCATCAATTGAGCACCATTGAGGGTGGCCATCTGAACGGCCAGCATCGGCGACACGCCTAACTCAATCGCTTTCCGCACGAGCCGATCCATGTGGCCATCTTCCTGTAAGGTATTGGGCGTCACATCGTCAGAAATCAGTGTGTAGAAGCGTGTGTCCATGCTGGGATTATCTAAAATAGTCTGGATCGTGTTCGGCATGTCGAGCCACGCAGTCCCATAGCGCTGTTGAGCATAGCATCCCAGGCGTGCACGAGTGAGCGCCTCAGCAGCCGTGGTAGATTCGTGGCATGCCGTGATGCCCGATGCCACAAAGGCATTCAGACCACGACTAATGTCCGGGTGCGAATGATGGCCTGTCACGACTTTTCCGGTACGCTCCATCGCTTGCATGATGGCGTGGACGCCAGGGTCACCAAAGATAACGCCAGGGAAATTCATCATTTCTCCCAGGCCATAGATACCTGGCCACGCAGCAGCCTCAGCAATTTCCTTATCGGTAAATGTTGCGCCACCGTCCTCAAACCCAGGAATCGATGGCACACACGATGGCATCATCGTCAACACTTTGAGAGGTAGGTTTTGTGCGGAGTCGACAAACAGTTTGACGCCTTCGAGGCCAAACACATTGGCAATCTCGTGCGGATCGGGAACGATAGCGGTTGTACCACGGGGTAGCACAGCTTCAGCGTAACGGCGCACATCAACCATACTACTCTCGACATGGAGATGTGTGTCAATAAAACCCGGAACGAGATAGCGACCTGCCGCATCGACTACCTTCGTCTTATCGTCACGCAACACATGTGAAGCATCTCCAACCAGCGCAATAAATCCTTTACAGATTGCGACATCGGTTTTGGGTAAGAACTCACCAGTGTTGACATTCGCCAAAGTTCCATTGGTAATAATCAGGTCGGCAGCCTGCTGCCCCATAGCCACCGCAGCCAGTTCTCGAGTCACATCTACATGTAAGTGACGTTGCATCATAGCGTCAAACCTCCTGCTCATTGCTAGTCATTACTTATATTTGGACATAGATGTATCCTTTCACGTGTTGCTCTTGGGGAGTGACAACGTATCAAGGACAAGCATAAAAAGGGGGTGTGTCGAATACACCGTGGTATTCGTCCCCATAAATATACATACTTATATGATGCTCATCATCATATAAGCAATTTAATACGTTCTAGTCGTAATGGAATAACGATTACCCAATAATCATAACAGAAATATATCTCATTGGTCAACTATATGATATAGGAAATACTTGGGGAAAAGCTATAAGGAAAGAGGAGGTGACAAATTGGCGATCTATAGAGTGATTACACCCTATGCAGGTGGATCAGTTATCGGAAGTTCTGTTGCCTCTCCCATCACCAAAAACCAGCTATATCGAGGACCAAAAAACAACGACAGTGGATGTTCTATGGGCTGTTTTTGCAAATGCAGCGTATCATGAACGACAACGGTAGCACCAGTTGCATCGGTACTCTCGGCACGCAATTCGGCGGTCACAAAAAAAGGACTCTCAGTTTGGACATATGAAAGGCGTACATGCTCTAGTGGGAGACCCCCATACGTTTGCAGGGTCTGTTCTAACTCAGGCTGAAAATGATGTTGAGGGGCCAGTAAGGTTTCGATCTGTTGACGATCCCTCTGCTCAAGAGCATTCAGATATGCCTGCACCAACGCCTCTGGTTGGTCATACACAGATCGTATAGGTTGCACCAAAACAAGTGCTACTATACTGAGAAGAGTACCACTTGTTACGACAATGACTATTGCTATGGCAATGTTTCGCATATTCTGCTAAACGATAAAGCTTCTCATTCGACAGGTTCAAGACTTGCGACAATCTGGAGTAACTCTTCTTCGGTCAGTGCCTCTGACACAGCCCTAATCCGATAACTCTGATCATCTTCCTGCCAGGAAACTCCTCGCTGTGGAACATTCTCTGTATTTGTCGACAGCATACCTTCTGTCCCGAGTACCGTAACCGGGGTTTGCGTTTCTGGGCGCGAAGCATTCCCCCACGCTCCCGCACCTATGCCCAGAATAAAGACCAGATCACCGCCTTCAGCCGAGGCATAGTGAATAGTGTAGGATGGGGCATAGTCTCCCTCAGCCTGAACATCAAGGAGTTCAGGTTCGGCAAACCGCTCGGGCAGCCACGTCGGTCGGTAGATCGGTACCTCGGCAGGCAAGTCCGCACGTGCCTTAACCCATGCTGCTTCTGGTGGTGGAGCGGGAGCCTCAGCAGATGGTTGACAGGCGCTGAGTGTAAACAGGCAGACCCAGACAAAAATGAAGAAACATCGCATCCAATATCTCCAATGCTTGTAACCATAATGTTTTACAATCACGACACGTATTGTGGTAATTCAAGCACCCGTAAAACTTCATCTTTCTGCATGAAAGTAAGAGGAAAATGCGTCCGTGGCTCATCTGGGGAACCTGGTGGTAGTGTGAAGCGAAAGACCTTACCGTTGTTATCCGTAAATTCCACCAGAAAAACATGGTCTGTCGATGATATAGCCTCTTCCAAAGTCACTGAATGTACAGCCAGACATTGATAGCCATTGAATTCACAGGCATTCGCAAAAAGAGCACTGTAATCTTCACGATCAACGCTGGGATTCATCTCTTGCAAGGTTGCGTATGTTGCACCGTACAAAGCGGCTGCGCCCACATAACGGCCTTCATCCAATGCTGTCAAACAGGTTTCGAGCACTTCGTGGGCCTGTTCAACGTCACTAGTGGCTATAGATGATGTCGAGTCTGTAGCCGTCGAACGCTTATTGAGCGACGCAGGTGCATTACAAGCCCAGAGCATTGCGAAACTAAGCACAACTATAGGTATCTTCACTACAAACTTTGATGAGCACATACAATATTCTCTTAGTAACCGCAACACCTACACAAAATTCATCTCGCCTCTTAAAAGAGCATATCACTCTACCTCTTAGGAAATCACTTAGGGAATCGGCCTTTTATGGTTCATCTTGAGCCTCAAATGATGTATGCGGCGGATCGGAGCCACCGCTACAGGGTGTGTATCACGCTAATTCGGCGGCTTCAAGCCGCTGCTACAGGGAGCTTTGCTTTCGTGAGTAGCGGCGGTTTGTAACCGCCGTCCATCGTTACTCAGAGTCGATGTTTGCGGATCAATTCGTGCAGAGCCGGGGAGAGTGTCTCGTGAATCTCCAGATGACGTCGGTACTGTCGCCGTGCTGCACGTCGATTACCCAAAGCCAACAATGCTGAGATCGCAAGTTCGGAAGCGGTGGCATCGTAACGATCCTCATGCAGTAAGCGTTTAGCACGTGTCAGGCAGGTCTCAAAGTCTTTCTGATTCAGATCATCGATAGCCAACCAGCGCACCGCTTCACAAAAAACATGGTGATAATCGGCTGCTTCCAGCGGATCATGTCTGGCAAGTGCAAAGTCGCCTGTATACCCCTGCTCTACCGATAGAAAGGCTTCACGAGTAACATTGTGCTTTCCTCTGCTATCAGCCTTTCGTGCAGTATGGACCTGTGTAAGCCAGATATCCAAATCAACATCGACGTGGATGTGGGAAGCAAGTAGATAGCCCTCTGCGGTCGTTAAAATATAGTGTGACTCACTAACCTGCCCCAGATCGGGTTCCAACACACGCCGTAGCCCATTGAGCGTGAGGTGGAAGTTATCATTGAGATTAATCTGTTCCCATGAGTCTGACCAGACATACCGTGCAATCTGCTCTGACGATTGTGGGGCACGGTTGCGAGCCAGACATAACAACATACGCTGCATGCGTAAGATACCAGTATTCCCAACACGCCAGCGTTCTGGCGGTATGGGTTGATCATCTAGCAGTACCTCGAACCGACCAAAGCAACGCAGCCAGAGTCTGGATACAGGTTGGCGATCAAGCGCTCTTACCTGTAGCAGCATTGTGCTGTAGTCAACGTCAATGGCCGATTGTACCACCCGCTGGAGCAGCATTTGCATGCGCTGCGGATGCCACCAGGCAAAGTTATGGTACCCACTGTTGGCACCAAAATGTAGTGCATCTGCAAGTGCTGCATCACCTGTCTCTGTGTCACCCAGCGCATACTCGACCGCTGCCAGATGAAAGAGCACACTTGCATGATGATAGCGAAATCCGCTGTTGGCATAACAGGCAGCCGCATCTCTCAATTGCTCATGGATGCGCGGTGAGGGTTGTGTTTCAATGTCAAGCAGTGCCAATAATACTTTTAGGTGCATTGCCACAATTGGTGAATCAGAGGCCTGTGCCGCAGCCAGATGCGCCTCGGCTGCACAACGCGCTTCGGTGTAACGACCTTGCAGCAACCAGAGCATCAGTGTCCCTTCATCGCCTTCGCCCCAGCCACCTTGCTGAAAACATTCCTCCGCCTCTTCCAGGTGGCCTGTATCACGCAGTACACGACCTTTTGCAGCCACTATCCAGCGTTTCAATGGTCCTGAATGATGGTCTTGCTGAAGCGCTTCCTCTGCGCGATTCAGGAAATCAAGAGCTGTATCAAAATAGCCTGCTCGTTGCTCTAGTACACCTCGTTCATACAGACTCCAAATGTATGTATATTTTTGCGGCTGACACTGCTCAACTAGTTGGAGTGCATCATCAGTAGCAGCACGTGCTGCAGCAAGATTTCCTACACAATGGTAAGCTACGGCGATATTTCTTTGCAGTGCAATGCGCCAGACTACACGGCGTTCAAGCACTTGCTCATGTTCGAGAACTGCGAGACCCGCACGGCCAGACTCAATCGCGGCGTGAAGGTTATCTAGGCCGATTTCATTGAGGTAACGTGCAAAGAAGAGAGAGGCTGCACAGGTCGAATCGTCCGGTAACGGACACTCATCCAGTTCAGCAAGTGCGGCTGTAAACTGGCCCAGGTGGTACCGCGCAATCGCAATTTCAGCCAGGGATCGCGCCTGCCCATCGATGTTACCACAGGCACCAAAGGCACGTGCGGCAGCTTGCCCAGATGCGATGGCCAGGCCATACTCACCCTGCGCGATCCGCTGCGACATTGCTCGATAGCATAACATCCAGGGACTTGGCGCATCTGATGGTTCATTAGCATCGAGCGCTTTTTCTAACCGTAAACACAAAACACATTCGGCAGCCTGTTGATCTACATCACTGTGAGATACCATCTGCTCGCTCCCCTCATTCCGTTTTATTAACGATTGTAGACCTCCATGCTATAAGTTTTGTCAATAAAAACAGAGCGGCCACAAGGGCCGCCCTGAGTAATGCGCTCTTTCTGGTGATGAGATTAGTTTTGCACAGTAAAGGTGACAGATTTCGTGCCACTCTCGCCAGCACCATCAAACGCTGTTGCTGTTAGGGTGTATTCGCCATTTGGCACTTTTTGCGTATCCCAGCCCAGAATCTTATCGCCATTGTTGCCCTTGAAGTAGTACGGAACTTCTCGTTCGGTCCAGCTATCATTCTGAGCACCAGTCAGTTCAAAGGTTACTCGCGCAATATCGCTACCTGTAACGACTGCTTCGATCTCGGCAACACCACTGATCACGGCATCGCCTGAGACACCTTTGAATTCGGTTACCTGTGGGCCACTCGGCGCAGGCGTAGCTGTTGGTGGGACAGGTGTGGCGGTTGGCTCAGAGTTCTGTACGGTAAAGGTGACGGACTTCGTGCCACTCTCGCCGGCACTGTTGAAGGCGGTTGCGGTCAAGGTGTACTCACCATCCGCTACAGAGGTGGTGTCCCAGCCCCGTGGGTCTCCGTTGATGTCACCCTTGAAGTAGTAGGGAACAATCTTTTCGGTGTGTGTATCGTCTTGAGCACCGGTCAGCTCAAAGGTTACCCGCGCAATATCACTACCAGTGACCGTTGCTTCGATTTCTGCCACACCGCTTACCACACCGTTTGCGGGGATGCCATTAAATCCAGTTACCTCAGGTCCGCCGGGGGCTGGTGTAGCTGTTGGTGGAACGGGTGTGGGTGGTGTATTACCACTCTGTCGCTCAATATACAAGACAGCTTCGTTTCCAATACCAGCTGGCTTGGTGAAGTTCTGATTTCCGTTGTCAACGGTCTTGGTTTCGTTGACAGTTTCGCCATCAATCGGGTTGTACCAGATGAGGGCATAGGTGCCAGCAGTCAGGTTTTTCGCACCTAAATCATTGGGGTTTTGGTTCGAGTACAGGAGATACAGCCCCTTCGACTCGTTGGCCAGGACCCAGCGCGTACCACCATTGGCCAGATCGTTGTTGGGAGCCATTTCCGCAAAGCGGGTGGTGTTCATAAAGCGGTTGATACGCCCTAAATCTTCCAGCATAGCCAGTGATGGATCAGTGGCTTCATACGCATCGTAGAAGAGCACATAACCACCAGCCATGACACTGCCCCAGAATGATTGGCGGAGTGTAGTGCGATCCCCATCGCGCAGCAAATCTTTATGCCACGGGTGACATTCGGCCATCACATAGACATAGTCGCCCCAGGCACCGACATTGTACAACCCTTCAGGACTCCGGTGGGACGGACTGCCACAGACCTGTTGTGCAAAGACGTTGATATTGGGGTCGCCAGCATAGGCAAACTTTTCCCCGTTGTTATGGTGAACACCCAATGGATGAACGGTGTCGTGTTTGCGGATCTCGGCAGCAAGGGCCTTCATCTTTGTCACATCCTGATCGTCATCACACCCTTTCATTTTGTGTTCTTCGCCGGAGAGCCAGACCACGTGTTGGTATTTTTTGAACTTATTGACGATGGTTGAGACATAGTCTTTTTCAGCCTGTGGCAGCGGCACTGCACAGCCCCATGGCCGCGTACCATCATCATACAGATGCAGCCATAAGGTAATGCCCGCGTCATCAAGCTGTTTGAAATACCCATCCCAATTGTCAAGGACATCCATGTTGACACCACTATTGGGGTTACTTGTGTCATTGAAGGGGTTTTCATCGGCTTTTCCATCACCACCATTGGAGCGGATCGAGTGCATATAAATGGCATTAGCACCTGATGCAATCAGGTCGTCAACGATTTGTTGCTTCCGCTCATCGGAATAGTACAAAAAGCCTTCGGGACCACCAGCCCCAGCCATAAAGTAGGGTTCTCCTGTGTCATTGTAGACAAACCAGTGACCACTATCATCCACAGTCAGGGCGCCATTTGGCTGGGCTTGTGCTGCAGGAAAACTAAGAACAATACCGGTGGTAATGACCAGAATGATGGCAAATGCGATCCAACGGTGAAGACGAGAAGTTGATACGGTGAGCATAGGTTTCTCCATAGATCTACTTTCGAGAACCAACTGTAGGCTGGCTCTATCAGTATGAAATGAGTGGTATGTCACGCATAGGTTTTCTACCCATGTTTGACCACTCACTATGCTTACAATAAAACACCACTACTGGATGAATCAAGGTGTCAATAATCAGTTTATGCTCAAGACTCCTGAGAACCATCCATCCCATTAGAGGCGTAAACACAAGTATCAGCGAAAAGCGGAATCTCTAAAACGTGCCATATTATGTACGCATGGTTATAATAAGGATCGTATAAATGAAGGTAGCTTGGAGGTTGTATGCCTTTTGTTGCACACGACACGGCACGTATCTGGTATGACGATGGAGGTGATGGTCCTCCCGTCTTGCTGGTTCACGGTGGACTTTTTGACCCGATGGACGGCGAGCGCTTCTGGGGTACACCTGGCATTGCTGAAGATGTACGTGCCAGGGGTTATCGCGTGCTCATCCCCGACCGCAGGTTTAGCACAGGGCGAACTACTTCAACATTTACGACCCATTCATGGGATATCGAGGCTACTGATCTAGCGAAAGTCATCACTGATGCTGGAGTAGCGAAAGTACATCTTATTGCGGGGTCCAATGGTTGTTCAGCGGCGATTCGGCTGGCTCTTAGCGCACCGCAACACATTCGTTCACTGGTGCTCTGCTGGCCTGCCACACCTGATAACGACTCCCTTGGAAGAGCCTTCAATAATTCTGCT
>JBCDFA010000168.1:0-15644 GCA_039178835.1 Chloroflexota bacterium | reverse complement strand
GCTGGTCTGGGTCCGGTTGAAACAAATTGCTCACGACGCAGACACCACAATCTATCGGATCAAGCATGGATTGTTGTCGGAGTACCTGCGTCAACATTTGAAATCGCCTGCGGTGCAGATGGCTTTTGCGTAAGTCCTGATAAATCAATTCTACTGATTGGCCTGAAGCCAGAGGTTGTCGATTTCCATAAGTGGCCTCATCTCAGTACCGAAAAACTGAACACTGCTTTCAAAGAGATTATCGATCAGCTTGAGAACCTGGGCTACGATGCAGAATGGTGCTTAACTGACCTTGGTGAAACTGCACTCGAGGTAGTTCAAGCGAAATTAGAAGAAACCAATTATGCAGTTGTCGTCATTGGTGCTGGCGTGCGGACAGATCCAGATTTGCTTGAGCTATTTGAGGCTGTCATTAATCAGATACATGAATCATCTCCCAAAAGCAGGATTGCCTTTAATTCAAATCCTGATGATACTGTCGAGGCAGTACAACGATGGATCTAGGTTAGCACTAAACACGATCTCTCGCACTGATAGTGTGATTAAACTGATGCTAGTAAAAATATCAGTTTTAATTATGGTCTCTCGTAGTCTACAATCGAATGTGATGCAGGTTTAACTATGACACAGATCTTTAGCGCCAAGGTAGGCAATGCCAAACTTATAGGTGAACACGCAGGTGAAGGGCACTCATTAGTACTGCTCCATGCTGGTGTTGCCGATAGACGTATGTGGCGGGGGCAGATTGCTGATCTAAGCGATAGCTACCATGTTGTTGCCTATGATCGGCGAGGTTTTGGTGAAACCACAACACCCGACGAAGCCTTTTCACATCTTGAGGATCTACGGAAAGTGCTTGAGCAACAAAGTATCACAAAAGCTTCCCTGATTGGATGCTCTCAAGGTAGCCGTATTGCTATCGATTTTGCGCTTGCTTATCCGCAGATCGTAGCTGAACTTGTTCTGATTGCACCAGCCATCAGTGGTGCTCCTGCACCTGAGACATTCTCCACAGATGTTCAGGAACTTATCGCGGCATTAGATGAGGCAGAAGCAGCAAACGACATAGCGCGAGTCAACGAGATCGAGGCTCATTTATGGCTTGACGGGCCGATGAGCTCTGATCGACGCGTTGATGGTGAACTGAGAGAACTGTTTCTTGACATGAATGGTATAGCCTTACGAATGCCCGAACTGACACAGGAAATTGAACCTTTATCAGCCTACGAGCGAATGACAGATGTAAGAGTACCAACACTTGTTATTTCGGGAGAGCTAGATTTCCCTTTTATCAAGGAACAAGGTCAATATCTTGTGGAGCGTATACCTTCTGCTAAAGGGGAAGAAATACGCAATACAGCACATCTCCCTAATTTTGAAAAGCCGCAAGTAGTCAACAAATTGCTACGGGATTTTCTAGGCTAATATATTGTGTTGCATACTAGGGGGTGTTTGCAAACGCACGCATTGTGTAGAGACTTAGGGGCATGAGCAAAACACGACATGAACTGACAGACAAACAGTGGGAGCAACTGGAACCCTGGCTCCCTCCGCAAAAACCCAGAACAGGTCGCACCAATCTGGATCATCGTCCCGTGCTCAATGGACTTCTCTGGATACGCAAAACGGGTGCGCCGTGGCGCGATCTCCCTGCACGATATGGCACATGGGAAACCATTGCCAGTCGTTGCTATCGTTGGCAGAAAAATGGGACCTGGGATCAAATCTTGGCGGCGTTGCAACGGCTCAAAGATCGAGATGGGCCGTTGGATTGGGCTATCCACGACTTGGACGGCACCCTGATCTGTGCGCACCAACATGCAGCCAGGGCACAAAAAGTGGGGCAGAAGCGGAAGCATGAGGCCGCAGTCGGGGGGATTTGGGACCAAAGTGCATCTGCGCGCTGAGGGTGGTGGGACATTACGGACCTGGGTATTGACGGCTGGGGAGCGCCACGAACTGCGTGTGGCCGAACAGGTCATGCAGCCGGGGGCAGTAAAACAGTCAGGAGGCGGCAGCTGCCCCTTTCGGGCGCACCTCAAACGACACGGTATTCGCGACACCATTGCTCGCAAACGCAATCAGCAACGCGGTGGATCGTTTGACCAAGGCATCTACCAAACACACAACCGACTGGAACATCTCATTCATCGGCTCAAGCAGTTCCGACGGATCGCGACCCACTATGAAAAGCGGGCTATCAATTACACTGCCATGCTCACGATGGTGTCCATTCTACGCTGGCTGTAGTTTGTAAACACTGCCTAGCAACAAAATCTCCCAAAAAGCTGTAACGATATAGTTGAGACGCTGGGCGCAGCAACATATGTATTATGTTAACCTAAATACATTGAATGTGAGTATCACTCACTTTCAGATGTCTGTATCCGATAAGAAAGAACAGCGATACCCACAATAGCCCACTTCATCGAATGGGTTCACAAAACCCGTGGGTTGTGTTGGGACATTTCGTTACCAACCGATAATTATGACAATATACATGCCTAAAACCAATTCAATTTACGATAACAGAGATGATTACCTGATGGTTTGGACAAGTGTTACATTATCAACGCCTGATTCACGTGCACCGTCCGAGCGGACTGAGGTGTCCATCGAGACAAAAACTGCCTCAACCTGTGTCAACACATCCGTAAAGGATGCAGTTCCCTCAATCTGGGTCCAAGCGGTCGGATCATCAAAAGGCACAAAGTGGGTGATCCAAACTCCTATTGGTCCCAGTGTCCGACTGCTTTCATAGCTGGTGCCATCAACCCCACGCAACACCACAGAGGTGTTACCAACAGTGGCAGTCCCATTATCGTACACAAACGCGTCCCATTGCACTCCTGTAAACCCTGACAGATCCCCTTGAAAAGGAGCTGGTGCACGCGCGTAAAGTCCGCCACCACCGGAGACATTGTCGGTAGCGACCATAAACCCATCAGAGTTCCCTCCAGTACAATCAGCGAATAGGCTACCACCAAAGGACGGTTCGGGTGTCCAACCTTGAAGCGTACAATCATCAAAGTCAAAGACACCTGAATCCGATGGAGCTGCATTTCCAATCCCTCCCCAAAGGAGGACTAGAATAGCTACAAACGGTAAGACACTTGTGATACGGGACTTCATACTGTTTCTCCTTATGTGATTACGATACACCAAAGTGTGTATCTACTTTATTAAATGCACCAAGATGTATGTTTTTGTCATAGGCAACATATATTGTTCATAACCCCCACATACATTACTCACATAGGTTGTCACACACATAAACAACCCATTTAGTGGATTTCTCATGCTTATGTATAGACACAATGTACGCCACAAGTTTGATCACATGATCAACTGATGATATCTTGTACGGCGATCTCCACAGCGAGGTTATGAATGGAAACAACCAGATAGAATGAACACAAGGATGAAATATGACTAAAGAAGAAATGCTTGCATTGTGTACCTGGAAAGACGGAGAAGCATGGTTTGGGAAATTCGCTGGCCACTCGCCGCTTTTTGGACAAGCGGTCGAAATTCACTTGCTTGTTGAGAATGATTACGATATTTCAGATAGAACTGTACTGATCATGAACGACTTTCTGAAGCTCAAGACCGATGATTTGACGACAATCAAGCGTTTTTTGTGGGAAGGATGTCAGGAGTGTTGTGAGAGTTCAAGTTATGGATTCGAGGTGCGAGAGGGGCAAACCGAAACTGAGGCAAACCACGCGGGATTTGGGGTGTTCAACGAAGAAGATGCCTACGCCAAAAGTCATCTGACATATCTGCAAATTTGCGAAGAGGATCAGGAACTGCAAGGCAACTATGGGCACATCCATTTCGATAACGAATGGGAAAGCCATGGGACGGTAATCGTGATGAAGAATGGGCAGCTCATTGGCTATGGCGAGGATGGTTTGTACGTAGGCGCATATGAAGACGATGCTGATTGATACCCTACCACCCAGAAATGATCTGTGCGCTGTTGCATCTGAAATATCAACACAAAACCAATGCGAATCATCAATGATGACTATCTGAAGAAGCAGTTTATCACTCAATACACATTATCGAATCATTTCCCCATACAGATTATCGACGCCTTTGAACTAAACTTTTTTGAAAAAGGCGAATACATCTATCATCAGGATGGCCAAGTCGACACATTCTACCTGTTGGTTGATGGCAAATTACAGGTGGATTATCTGCAATCAGATGGCCATTTGACGGTACTCTCCTTTGTCACGCCGCTTTTTACGATTGGCGATCTGGAGATGTTCGAAGACTGGCCCACCATCAGAAATGTGCAGGCGCTTGAACACAGCATGCTGTTTGCTACATCCATAGCTACGATGAGGCAGCACAGCTATGATGATCCACGCTTTCTGCGTTTTATCCTGCATCAGGTTATTCAAAAACTGGACTTTACTTCAACGCTCCTGACCCATGTCAACTTGGCACTTGAGTGTCGGTTAGCGCGTTACTTGCTGGGTCGTATGGAAAGCGATGGCCCAGTGCTCCATTTAGAACGCCGGGAGTCTCTGGCTGCCATGCTCGCAACGTCTGTACGACATCTTAATCGCACACTCAAACTGCTCTCAGAACAGCAGATTATAGATGTTCACTATAAAACCCTCACCATCAAGAATCCTCATCTGCTTGCAACTATTGCGGAAGAGCCTTCCCCAAAAAGGACCTAGGTCCTTTTTTCATTTCATGAGAAACCGTACACTTCTCGCATAATGTACATCACTGCAATCGATGAGGAGGGTATTGGCATGTTTGAAATCATTGTAACGGTGCTTATCGGTGTTCTGGGTGGTGTTGCGGTTGGCATACAGGCACCCATTGCGGGAGCCATGAGCCAGCGTGTCGGTGCGGCTGCCTGTAGTTTGATTGTACATGTCAGCGGCGCTATTGCAGCACTTATGGTCCTGGTACTACGCGGTGGTGAAAACATTCAGAACTGGTACACCCTCTCCTGGTACATGTTAGGCTCGGGAGTCTTTGGTGTCGTTCTCCATCTCACACTTAGTCATACCATACCCCGTCTCGGCGCCACAACTGCCATTGTCTTAATCATCGTTGGTCAATTGACCATGGGCATGCTCATCGATCAGTTTGGCTTATTTGGCGTTGCCCCTCGTCCTATTGATCAGTGGCGCATGCTAGCAACCATATTACTCATAGCAGGAACGTATCTGATGATACAATAATGCGAAACAACCAGAAGTCTGATCATAAGGATGCTCGCTGCCGACCGTTTCTGTAAAGAGGAGAAAGCCATGAATGTTGATCGTTTGCTAGAACAGTTTACTCGATGGATGAGCATACAGGCAGACGTTCGGGGCATGGCTCTGGTCGGTTCACATGCTCGTAATGCTGCCACCGAAACTTCGGATGTTGATCTCATGATCCTGACAACAAATGTCAGCAGGTATGTGCAAAGCCACGATTGGATAACGATGTTCGGTGATGTTGCCAAACACAAAGTGGAGCACTGGGGAGCAGTTACTGCGCTGCGTGTCTTCTACAAAGATGCCAGTGAGGTCGAGTACAACTTCGCGCTGCCTGAGTGGGCAAATGTCCCGACTGATGCAGGCACACAACAGGTGGTCTCGGATGGGATGCGTATACTCTTCGACCCGGACACCATTCTCCAGCGATTGCAAACAGCCGTGGCTACAGCAGAATAGAGTGACCAGATAGCTAGGCAGACAGACCTGTAGTCTGACCCCGTAAAGGCAATACAAAAATGATGACAGACATAGAACCTTGTCCCGGTTGCGCCGCACTCCTGCCTCCAAGCACGGGATCAACCCATCGTTATATTGGTGCTTCTCCCGCTTGTTGGGAACGCTATTCGTTACTCAACGCTGGCGAACCATCGCTCACACCACATCCCCGCAATGGACTGCTCGTTGATGCCTATGCTGCACAACATCCCGGCATCTCGTCGCCACAAGCCATCCAATCGGTGGCAGTACATCTGCTCACACTCTACGGAATACTCATCAAGGGTATTGCGGACGAACAAACAGTATGGATCAGGCAACGAGCGCTCAGGACGCAGGACCAGTCGAGACGCGACCGTTTTGGCTGGCTGGAACCACCCTCATTTGAGGGGCAACTCACGGTCGTCGATATCGTGCAGGCAGCCACCCCAGACGAACGAACCGAGCAACTTCAATCGTATGTTGAGTCGGTCTGGCAGACATGGCGCCACATGCACCTGGGTACCATTAGCGACTGGTACGACCAGTTTGTGTTGCCCGACCGGCTCTAAGTCTTGTGGCGTGATACGTGAGTCTAAACTGGTCCAACATTATGGTCAAGAGAGGGAGATAAAGCAACTATAGACATGTCTTTTAATCTTATATCATACTATCATCACCTACACCACATAAGGCAGGTTTTCCATGTGTCATCTTCGCGAAGTCTGGTTTATTCGACATGGCGAAAGTGAAGCTAATGCAGGTCTGGCAACGGGAGACCCAGACACCATTCGTCTTACACCAGCCGGTCATCAGCAGGCACGTCGTGTGTCAGCGTATCTCCCTGCTCAACCCGACTTGATTGTCACATCGCCCTATGTACGCACCAAGGAAACAGCCCAGCCAACGCTGAACCGCTATCCAGCCAGCCAACATGTTGAGTGGCCAATTCAGGAATTCACCTATCTCTCTCCACAGCGCTGTCAAAACACCACGAAATTCGACCGCCGCCCGATGGTTGATGCCTACTGGAACCGTTCTGATCCACACCATGTTGATGGCGAAGGTGCCGAGTCATTTGTAGAGATGTTGAGCCGTGTGAATGGTTTATGGAGACGCCTACAGGATGATCCGTCAAAAAAGTTCATGGTCATTTTCACCCATGGACTCTTTATCAGCGCGATTCAGTGGTCTATCTATCACCACTTTGCGCCACCTACTGCTGAAACAATGCGTCTGTTTAACGCGTTCCGGCACACACTATCTGTACCAAACGGAAGCATCCTGAAATGCCGGTTTGATCAGCAGAATCAGGTCTGGCTGCATCCATTCTTTACCGAACATTTGATCGACTGAGGCCAACTTTCTTGCAGATAGGATATACTAAGAAAGTGTTACGGCACTTGAAAGTGATGAGCATTCTATGCGTGTTTTCCTCCATCAAAATGCACAGCAACAATATGCGTCGGTGAATTTTGCCGTCGCGGCTGATGGGTTTCGCCAAATGGGATGGGAACTCATTGGCTACGAGAACATCCGTGATATTGTGTCGGAGATTACCTTGGAGGACATTGTCGTTGACTATGTTCTTCAATCACAGTATGCACTCCATACGCTGGGCATTCCGCCAGCAGCGCTTGACACCTATCCCGACAGCCTTCAGCCGTTTCTCGGTCGTGCAGTCTGGGCCTCGACGATCAACACTATCGCAGCCGATCCTGAACGCTGGCCGGTCTTTGTCAAGCCAAGAGAAGACTCGAAGAAATTCACCGGAGTGCTGGTTCAGACAACCCGCGACCTGGTTGGCTGTGGTGATGAACGATATGACACACCTATCTGGTGTTCTGAGCCAGTGAACTTTGTGTCGGAGTGGCGCTGTTTTCTGCGCTATGGGGCAATCCTTGATGTTCGGCCATACCGAGGCGATTGGCGTCAACACTTCGACTACCGCGTGGTGGAAGCAGCCGTTGCAGAGTGGGTTGAACAGCCTCGTGGCTGTGCTATCGACTTTGGGCTGGACGATCAGGGGCGCACCCTCGTCGTCGAAACCAACGATGGGTTTGCACTGGGCGCATATGGACTGTGGCCAATCGACTATGCTAAACTACTATCGGCCCGCTGGACAGAGCTTACCGGCACACGCGACTGGTGTGATTTTTGATGTGTGTAAGGGAGCACCACTGTAACTGGCTTAACCACAACATATGCTGAAACCATCTGCTGCGTGTGTCGCTGTTGAATATGTATAGGAACGCATGAAACTGAGCATCCACGAACCGCATAGCTACCTGGCAGATTTCATTCAATATTACTGGGTGCTTGAACAAACGCTGGACACACCAGCAAGCTCTCTCAATCGAGTAATTCCTTCCGGCGAACTCCAGATCATGTTTCACTATGGAGCGCCATTCAGAGAAGTTAGCCAGACCAAACAGGGCATTCTCCAGCCACAATGCCTGATTTGTGGACAACAGACCGGATATATGGACATTGTGCCATCCGGTTCAGTGGGCATGATTGCTGCAGTATTTTATCCACACACGTTCAGGGCCTTCTTTCCCGACCCTGTCAATGAATTTACCAATCAGAGCGTCGCACTGGACAATTTCTTTCGGCGTGAAACTAGTGAGCTTCAGGAACGCATCATTGAAGCCCAACGCGTCCCTGACCGCATTTGCTTGATTGAAAACTTTCTGCTGCGCCGATTGTCGCTCCCCTATCATTTTGACATCACCAGAGCAGCCATCAACACCATCGTCAAGGCACAGGGACAAATAACGATTGATGAAACAGCAAAGCAGTTGCATATAAGCCGAAGGCAATTCGAACGACTCTTTTTGACCAATGTTGGCATGCCACCCAAACAGTTTGGACGCATCATCAGATTGCACAATACTATCAACCTTTTTCGCGCTGACGGATCGTTAACGGAGCTGTCACAGGCAGGCGGGTATTTTGACCAGTCTCATCTGATTCGTGAATTTAAAGAATTCACTGGTCTATCTCCCAAAGCCTTTTTTCGGCACCCCTGCTAGCAAGATGGCGCATTTGTACAATTCTTTTCAACTGGCTTGAGCTATAGTGCAGACATGCGACACCTAGTCAAAGGAGCATCGAATGCACACCAAAGACAAGCTAGTTCAACGTATTGAACAGCATATCCACGCATTAAGCATACAGATTGGTGCACGGCCCACAGGTTCCAGCGCAAATCACAAGGCCACCGATTACCTCACGAGAGTCTTTACTGAGAATAGCTTCAATGTTCATCTTCAGGAGTTTCATTGTATCGATTGGGAGCAAGGCACGGCAGCGCTACACATCGCCGATGATATAGTGTCAGTGACTCCTTCGCCCTACTCATTGCCCTGTGACGTACAAGCCACTGTCGAAGTCGTCGAAACAATGGCACAACTTGAAAGCGCCAATCTGGAGAAGAAGATCGCGCTCTTGAGAGATGAGCTTACACAAGAACCGTTGATGCCCAAAAATTTCCGGTGGTACAACCCCGAGCATCATCAACAGATCATTACGCTGCTTGAGACCAAACGTCCTGTGGCCATTCTGACCGTCAGTCTGGATCAGGAGCATCCAATTCCAGTGTTTGATGATGGTGATTTTGATATTCCATCAGCTGTTATTTCGGCACACGATGCAGCGATAATCGCTCATAAAAACCTGCCAGTCCATTTGACCATTACCAGTCAGCGAAAGCCATCGACAGGGGCCAATGTCATCGCACGGAAAAACGAGGCTGCTCAAAACAAGATCGTTGTTGCTGCCCACTTTGATACCAAACCTGGAACACCAGGGGCGCTCGACAATGCGGCAGGTGTGGCGGTGCTGCTTGGTTTATCAGAACTCTTCCAAGGCACCGTTCCAGTCGATATCGGCCTCGAACTGGTTACTTTTAACGGCGAAGATTACTTCTCGACACCAGGGCAGATCGCCTATTTCGACACATACAATCAGGAGTTTGGGCGAATAAAGCTGGCCATAAACTGCGATGGTGTAGGGCTGAAAGACAGCAAAAGCGGAATATTCTCGATGGGGCTTCCCGAAGAATACGCCGCTCAAGTCCAGGTACTTGTGGATAGTTCCGAACGTGTTGAGACTCTTGAGCCCTGGTATCAGGGAGACCATATGCTCTTTGCCTCTGCCCAGGTCCCGACCATTGCACTGACCTCCACTGGCATCTTCGAACTTGTCTATACGATTATGCATACTGCACGTGATATCCCCGACTTGATTGATCCAACCCTGATTTATGAAACCTGTGTGTTGATCCACGCGGTCGTGAATTTGTAACGATCTGTCGTATGAGAGCACAGGTATAGCTATAACACCTGTGCTCTTCACTTTTTGATATTTCTCTGACCACAGCACTGGTATAATCAAGACACAGATTGCAACATAAGTACATGCGTGCTACAATCCTAGCCACTTAATAATCTTGTAACAGTTAAGTGAGAGTACAGACACATGTTAAAAGAATTCATGCAAGAGTATGCAAGCGCTTTAGCTTCACAAGACTGGGATAAAGTTTCGCCTCTTATACACGAAAAAGCTTGTGTGCAATTTTCAGAAGGAACGTATATTGGCAAGTCTCAGGTTAAAACGGCATTTGAAAGAGCTTTTTCTTTGATTGAAGATGAAGATTATGCTATATCAAATATTCATTGGGTTGAACAATCTGATTCAGTAGCAGTATGTATGTTTGAGTTTGCATGGAGCGGAAAAATAAATAATAAACCGGCAAAAGGTGGTGGGAGAGGAACCTCTGTGCTTAAGAATGAGAATGGTGTGTGGCAGTTGTTGGTGGAACACCTGGGACCAAATGCCACTTGATTGCGCACCCATTGTGAGTGGATAACGCACCGAAGCAACAATGTCAAATCTCAGAAGCAGTTCTGTTAAATTATAAACGCTAGGCTGGTTTCCTTTGACTGAACCGATAGAAGCTACCGTTAAGACAAAATGTAGTTGAAGAGGAGAGCACATTGATCAAAGAAATCTCACCCAACAAAATCAAAGACTGTATACCCTACTCTTCAGACCCTCAGATGGCAATGGTCCTTGCCTCCATTATTGAAGGCAATACAAGGGCGCAGTTTTGGCAAGCGACTCAGTCTGCTAACAGTAGCGTTTGCCTCCTCTGGGATAAAGGCAACAATGTTGTTTATCTGTTGGGTGATACGCTATCACCAGAGGCCACCCAAGAGTTGGCTCATCTGATTAGCACACAGATCAAAGAACAGGCTGTTCAGGAAGAATTGGTACGTTTCGATGTGCGAGCGCTGTCACCTGCGTTGGAAGAAGCCATCCCCCGCATTTTTCAAGGTGTTGAGTTTCATCAGACGAGCAAGCTCTTCTACGTCCTACGACAAGACAGAATATTAACCCAAGCAGTACCAACAAAAGCGGCGGTGCAGTACGCACTGATCGATCAGGCTTTTCTTGAGCAGGACCATCTTCAACATCTCCAATACCTGAAAGCTGAAATTGTAGCGATGTGGCCCTCACAAACAACATTTTGTGAACGTGGCTTTGGCTATGCTGCATTAGTGGCAGACACGATTGTGTGCTGGTGTACCGCAGAATATGTGAGCGCAAAAACCTGTGGAATTGGTATTGAGACAATTCAGGAATACCAGGGTAAGGGCATTGCAACTGCTACAGCAACTCACTTTGTTGCTCATTGCTTAGAACACAACATCACGCCCTATTGGGAATGCAACAGTCACAATAGCGCCTCAATACGTGTTGCTGAGAAAGTTGGCTTCGAACGTATACAGAAAAGCGCCTTCTGGAAGGGTATGTTTCAATGTTGAAAAAACTATACAAGGTTTATAATTGACCGTGTATCAAATCCATACGAACTTGCGAGGAGAAAAAATGACCTTTGATGTCAGAACGTGTGACCTGAAAAAACTGAACTCAGCGACAAAGTATCCCTCTATTCCGACTTACCATGCACTAGATCCACAGAACGGGAACCTTTTAGAGCAAACGTTACCATTTGAGGGAGATATTTTGGCTACAGAGAAAGTAGATGGTACCAATGCACGTATTATCTTCCTGCCTGATGGCAACTTCATTCTGGGGAGCAGAGAAGAACTCCTGTTTGCCAAAGGCGACCTGATTGGGAATCCTGCGCTTGGTATTGTAGACGCACTCAAAGATAAAGCCGAAGCAATGGGGCTATCGATAGTTGAACATGAGATTGTCACGTTTTACTGCGAGGTATATGGAGGCAAGGTAACGGCGGCAAGCAAACAATACACGGGTGAGCGGAAAGTTGGATTTCGGTTGTTTGATATCGGGCGGATTGAACATTATGATGCCATTTTGAGACAGGGCCCTGAACAGATTTCGTCCTGGCGAGAACACGGGGGACAGTCTTTTGTCAATGAAGAAACATTAGTGGCGTCTGCGAAGGAACATGGCTTTGAACAAACACCCCGGATTGTGCAGATCTCTGCAACTCAGTTACCTACAGGTATTGAAGAAACCCTACAGTTTCTGAGCACGGCCATTGCCACCAGCCAATGTGTGTTAGATGGTAGTGCTGGTGGCGAGCCAGAGGGATTAGTGATACGAACAGCTGATCGCTCACAGATTGCCAAGTTGCGCTTTCAAGACTACCGACGAACACTCAAACGCCGTAAGTCAGGGAAATGAGCATTTTGACTAGTGTCTCAATATACTCTTTTGTTCTATTATAGAAAAAGAATTCAATATGATGTCATTCAGTAAACTAAGCATAATCAACTCGTTAGTTGCTCTTATACTGTTTTTCTGCTTGTTACTTGTTCCCGAGTGGATTTTTATTTTATTTGAGATAGATGGGAATGAATCAGCGTACTTTATTTCCCGACGGGCTGCAATGCTATTTTTAGGTTACGGTATACTATCATACCTGATTCGCAATGCTCAACATTCTGATGCAAGGCAAGCAGTGGCTCTAGGCATTTGTGTTTCCATGTTGAGCCTCGCGTTGTTAGGTATATTCGAGCTTTTTCGTGGTTTCGCAGGTATTGGCATCCTCCTTGCAGTTCTCGCAGAGGTATTCATCGCAGTATCCTATTTTTCAATCTGGTTCTCACATCGTCAAGGTTAAGTCCCATTGCTACCATGACGACATCTCATCGGCGCTCACATCCCTAGCGAAAGATTTACCTTCTATGCTCACGAAGTAAGTCCTGAACAACCTCTTGAACATCAAGTGTGGCACCTCGCGCCATTTCACGCCGAAGCATGTCTTGGTCCAGACCTTCCAACAAAGAAGCAAGCACCTGGTTCAGTGCCACTCTTTGGGTATCGGGCTTGTGGGCATCTAGCAACCCGGCATACTGGGCCGCTTGCACTGCATCCTTGTGTTGATGGAGTAACCTGATTGAAAACAGGGTTAATGCCAAGAGCATAATATAGGAAGAATTGATCGTATACCCCATCTCTAGTGCCTCATAAAACCTATCGTCCAGTAGGCGATCCGCTAACATAGATTGAGCAAAACTTAGATGTAGCAGCGTTTCCGCCATACCCATTTTCTCTCCTAAGTCGCGCCGAATGTCCAGACTCTGGGTTAAATGAACTATCGCGGTATCAAACTGCTCCATATAAAGATACAGCTCACCTAATCCATTGAGACTGTGTGCCATACCCGTTTTATCACCAATGCTCTGCCGAAAACTCAGGCTTTGTTCATAATAAGTTAATGCCTCTGCGAGTTTGTTCTGTAGCACACAGAGATCTGCCAGATTGCTCGTCGTAACAGCAATGCCATCTTGGTCATCCAGTTCGTTCCGCATGTCCAGTGCTCTCTGATAATAGTGCTCTGCATCATCCAATGTACTAAGCGCCAGGCAAACCGCGCCAAGATTGTTCAAGCTCGTGGCCATACCATGGCGGTCATTGTACTTTTCGCGAATGGTGAGGTTTCTGGCGAAGTACTCTGCTGCCATATCATAATTACTTTTGCGATAGGCCAATGCCCCCAGATTATTGTATAGTTTGCTCATCGCAATATCATCGTCGACGCTCTCCCAAAGTGTCAGGCTTTGTATATAATATGCTTCCGCACTATCCCAATCAGATTGATGATACGAAATCAGACCGAGATGATGGTAGCTTTGTGCCAGAATAATATTATCTTGGCTCTTTTCTGCAAAGCTGACTGCTTGTAACAGATACGCCTTGGCTGTGCTGTAGTTACCTAATCGTCTTTGATTGGCGCCATATTCAATAAAGAAGATTTTGAGGAGGTCTATATCTGTCAGCAACCCATTCCTGTACCATACAGCAATCCGTTGGAGCACCCCCTCTTGCACATTCCACTCGCCCAGAGGCCGCAGCACATCCACCATCTCTAGCAGTATACGAGTATACATCTCTATTTCTATATTGGGCTTCTGTTGTAAGACCTCGTCCAAATCTTCATACAACGCCAATGCCTGTCGATAAGCAAATGCCTCCTTCGCGGCTTGTGCTGCCACCGGCACCCAGCGCATCAGGCGCTCCACATCACCGGCCCGTTGTGCGTGATATACCAGTCGACTTATCAACTCAGCCCGTTTCGCTTCTGGCAACACTAGCGCCAATTTTTCTAACTGTGCAACACTCCGCCGATGCAAGCGTTGTTGACGTACCTCTGTCAGGTTATCAAGGATGACTTCTTGCAACAACATATGCGCCAAACGATAGTACGTGTGCGGTCCCTCCTGCAACTCCTGAATGAACCGCTGCCCCAGCGCATATTCTAAACTGTACAGCAATTGCTCTTCGCTTTGGGTAGTGCATGCCTGCAACATTGGGAGCGTTGCGGGGAAGGCAAACACTGCTAAGGCTTCCAGGGTCTGTCGCTGTGGATCGGTCATACTCGACAGCCGCTGCTCCACCAGTTTCGCAAAGCTCGGCGGCACCGGAAACGCTTGCAACAGGTCCGGGTCCACTCGACAGGCATACACGACTTCCATCAGATACAAACTTACGCCCATTGTGTGTTGGAGTAATCTCTCAGCCACTGTTGGTTTATCTACTACCTCAGGCACCAACTGCTCTAGCACCTGCACTACCGCCGCTACCTCCAATGGTACTAGTTCTAACCTTTCCCAATCCCGCATTCGCTCCCATTCTGATAGCGCGGTGTACAGGTGGGTGTTCTGCTGCACTTCCAATGAGCGTTGTGTCACTACCACCAAGATCGGTAGGTGGGCTAACCGTTGTAGTACCAGAGTCAGTAGATGTACACTGAAGTCATCGGCAAAGTGCACATCTTCCAGTACCAGCACCGTTCGGGTCTGCCGTACCACCAGCGTCAATACCTCGACCATTGTGGTTAACAACAGACGTGCATCCAATTCGTGGTCGACAACTCCCCGTACCCCTTCGGCTGCGCCAGGGAGCAGATCAGGCAGCACTAACCGTAACCGATGCAGCATAACCTCTGGCACACCCACCTGTCGCTCTTGGATGGTCTGTATCGCTTGTCGGATAATGGGCAACCAAGGCGCTAACACCACCGCCATCGTGCTTTCATAGCACGTTCCCTGTAATACTACGGCTGTCGGCTGGAGCGCATGCGTAAAGGTCCGCACCAAGGCCGACTTGCCAATCCCAGGTTCGCCCTCGATCAGAAGCGCGTGACCCACACCAGTCTGGGTACGTACCCATAACCTCCGTAGTTGCGCCAATTCCCCTTCTCGTCCACAAAACAGCTCGTTCGGGTCGGGTGGTGCTGATACAACACTGGTCGTTGACACGGCAGGGATTGCTGGTATCTGTTGCACTTCAAGTTGCTGACGTAAGCTGACCAGCCGTTCTCCGGGTGCCGTCGCCAGCTCGGCCCAGAGCAACTGTTCATACACTCCATACTGCTGCAACGCCTGAGCGCGTTGTCCCCTCTGGGCATACACCCACATCATCCAGTAGTGC
>JBCDFA010000167.1:0-15664 GCA_039178835.1 Chloroflexota bacterium | reverse complement strand
GATCATCGGGTCACAGGATGGTGAATCCATGAAACACGTATTTAGAGCAAAAAACATTACATGGTCGTTATTACTCAGTCTTTCATTGCTCGTGGTTGCCTGTGGAGGATCAGCGGCTAGTGCACCTGTGGGAGATCGTTCGGCATTTGCAGTTGAGAATACGCCTGTCACATCAATTGATCAGGCACCTATCAACCCAGATATTGCCGCATCAGCAGAGGAGGCAAAACAACAGGCCCAAGCCTGTCCGAATGTTGAGACAGCCCTTCTCCAACTGATCGGAGCAACAGAAAGCGACAGCTCGACACAACATTCTCAATTAACAATTCAAGAAGATCAAGTACAAGTCGTACTGGTCCTGGAAAGTGAGGATACAAGCTTCTTAGAGAATTATGATGTCGAAGTTGGTACACAGTCTGGGACTGAAGTACAGGCGTTTGTCACCATCACTCAGATCTGTGATCTCGCTAATGATCTACAGGTTCAAGCTATTCGAGTACCTGCTACTGCGATATCACAGTAGCTTTAATCATTCATCGTTATATTTAGAGGGAGAAATCCGCATGCATCTCTATCGTCTGAAAATGGTGAGACCAACAACGCACATAACACTTTACCTTGTGACAATGATGGTTCTCACATTAGTGTCGAGTAGCGTTGCAGCACCAATCGATCCACAACCACGTTCAACAACCGAGAAATTTCTCGATAATGTATCAACTGCACCAATTGCATTTGCTGATGTGCCATCAACCAAAGCAACATCATATGGGGAAATGGACTCAACTTTAGCACAATTGACTATAGCCGCTGAAACATCTGTTGAAAGTGCCATATCTATAGCTGATACACAAGCTGTTAATCATCGTGATGGGCAAATTCAGGTACACATCAGCATTGATCCAGAACGTACCACACAAGTTCGTAGTGCTGTCGAAGAGTATGGAGGTGAGGTTACCGGCACAGGGTTTGACAATACATTGATGCAAGCATGGATGCCTGTAGAGGAACTTCAATCTGCTTCAGAAATAGATGGTGTTCACTATATTCGTCAACCAGAAACAGTTGTTCCCCTTGGTAATTTACAGACCGGCACATCAACAACCGAAGGTGTTGCCATTATCAATGGTCCTGCCTGGCAGGCTGAAGGATATGAAGGGCAGGAAGTCCGCATCGGGGTTATGGATACAGGATTTACTGGTTATAGCGATTTGTTGGGAACCGACCTCCCTGCCTCTGTTCAAGCACGCAGCTTTATCGATGACGAGACCAGCGTGGAAAGTGGCAACGATCCCCATGGTACAGCCTGTGCAGAGATTATTCATGATATAGCTCCCGAAGCCGATCTCTATCTTGCCCGTGTCGCGACATCACTGGATATTGAAGAGGCCGTAGACTGGTTCATCTCACAAGATGTTGATATTATCTCATCTTCCATTGGTACCTACAACCAAACCCCTGGCGATGGAACCGGATCGTTGCCAGATCTGGTTAGTCGGGCCAATCAAGAAGGTATTTTGTGGATTACGGCAGCAGGCAATGATCGTGAAAATCATTGGAGTGGTTCATTCACCGATGCCAACGGAGATGGAGCCCTGGACTTTGACGATAGCCCTGTGAATTATTTTGTCGATGAGAGCGGAGAGCCTGCGGCCATTCGATCTGGATTTCCCATTAGAGTTCATGCTCGTTGGAGTGACTGGACGAACGTTGATCAAGATTATGACCTCTTCCTGGTTCGCTGGAACATTGCTGAAGAAAGATGGGAAATACTGAGCCAAAGCACTGACTTTCAAGATGGACAGCCAGGTCAACGACCTACAGAATTTGTGGCAGGGGTAACAGCCGGCGAGTCAACCTTTTACGGATATGTTATTGCACGAGCTAATGAAGATGATACAAAACCTGTTAATTTTGATGTTTTCACACCACAGTTTTTGAGTACCAACCTGATTGTGACACAGCGAAGCCTGAGCAATATTGCTGATGCACCTGATGCAGTGACTGTGGCCGCATTAGATGTCGTTGCCCCTTATCCTCAGGAGAGTTATAGTTCTGAGGGACCGACCAATGGTCCTGGTGGTATAGCTACAGGTGGTTTTACCAAGCCAGACATTGCCGCTTTTGCTAACGTCTCGACAGAAAGCTACGAGGACCCTAAGTTCAACGGGACTTCATCAGCAACACCACATGTAGCGGGGGCCGCAGCGATAGCGTGGAGCGCTAATCCAGGATATACGAACAGCGAAATCGAGCTATTCCTCCGCACAAATGCCGTCGATATGGGAACTCCCGGTAATGACTCGCAATTTGGTTCAGGACGATTGTTCCTCGGAGAACCGGGTGCTGAAGTTTTCCAACGAGTCTATTTACCACTTACTCAGCGATAAGCGAACTGAGTAAGATGGCGTTCAATGCTCCTGTACTGGTATACAGGAGCATTTTATTTTCATGAGAAAACATTATAGGGTATTGGTGTTATTACGCCTCAACAATACGATTGTTTGTAGATATGGTACTGGATTGATACGTTTGTGGTACTAAATGTGCACAAAAAAGCCATACCGCGAACAAAGATATATCACGTATACTACAAATAATTCAATAAAAAGAATATTTAGCTTCAAAAATATCCTTTTAGCAAGAACCTGAGGCTACATCGTGAATCCACGACACATTCTCCCAATAATTGACGCCACCCTGGAACACCAGAATATCCCCACCGATCAACGCACTGTCGCACGACGCGTTGCATTGCTGCAAGCCCTAGCTCGGATGTTAGACATTCCACCTATGGAATTACTACAGATCCTATCACCACGATCAATACAGCAAGACCGCTACCCAGAGCAATATTATTAGATATTCAATACATAAAAGGGTTAACTATCTCATCGATTGTGATACGATGTAATTATCCCTTACCTCTGTACATATCTAACACAAACCATTACATACAAAATCTATCTACCACTTCCAGAAGCTAATTAGCTTTTGAAAATGGTAGATTATTTATTGCTGTAACTATCAAACAACGTAGCGACCTGGATTCAGCTTCTCGAATGGATCAAAACGTTGTTTCATCTCTTGCATTATGTCAACACCATCTGGGACTCCTCCCCAAACCTGTAGATCAGCTTTTAGTATCGGCTCACACGCAAGCACATGGCTATGTCGCCAGCGCTCCACAAGTTCTTGCTGAAGTGAGCTAAGTTCTTGTTGTAACCCCCGAATGTGTGCATACAACACTCCATCAATTGCGCGAGCATGGATCGTTGCAGAAGCACCATAGGCTTCAGCACGTTCTTCCACATGTGCGATGGCTTCTGCAAGATTGGTTGGCAGCACAGCAATCCGCAACAAAACCGCATTGGCAACATCAATGTGAGCTGTTGAGAGGTTGGCAATGCCAGACCATAACGTCCGCAGATCATCGTCGAGCAACTCCCGAGTTTCGATAGCACCAGCCCGTTGCGCCATAGTAGTCATATCACTAATATGACGCTTACACGCCACCGTCACACCATCAGTGCGGATGGCCACACCATAATGTCCCACCACACCGATCTGGGCCAATGCATGCTGATTGAGATACTCCACAGCCCTTGGTTGAAGCTGAGTCTGCGCCAATTCGTCAATCAATGCACATGCCTGATCGTGCTGTTCAAACAAAGCCAGGAGCGTCGACTCGGATTTGGGGCTTGGGTAGGTGCGAAGATTGACGCCCGCAATGATACCCAATGTGCCATAACTTCCTAGAAACAGCCGTACCAAATCATAGCCACTCACGTTTTTGACAACTTGGCCACCACACTGAACGATTGTTCCATCCACCTCAACAATGGTCAACCCAAGCAACATGTCACGAAGCAACCCATACCCTAACCGACGCGGACCATCTGTCGCGGTCGCAACAAGACCACCAAGCGTAGCGTGTTCTGGTAACGGTGCATCCAGAGGTAACATTTGATTGTGTGGTGCGAGTAAGGTTTGGAGTTCGGCCAGAGTCATCCCTGCTTCGACACCAACCGTAAGGTCGTTCGGTTCATACTTGAGCACACCATTCAAACGACGGGTGACCACTACGACATCGGGCTTGTAAGTGAGGCTACCATGCTGCTGCTGCGTGCCACCACCCCATGGAATAACCGTTGCACCAGACTGGTGGCATGCTGCCATCACTTTTGATAGCTGTTCAATATCTGCGGGAAAAACTACAAGATGTGGCGCTTGTCCCTCGACAGTGTAATCGACAACATCGTTTCCTGTTAGCACATACGTTGAACCGATAATAGCATGCATTTTTTCCTGCAGATTATCGGTATGTCCATTGACAGAAAAGTGTTGGTTGGTACGTAGGCGTGCCTGACGTTGGGCCGCCAGATCAAGCGGGTTGGTATTGGTTGGAAACACTTTCGACGGGTTGAAACGATTGTGTGGATTGAATACTGCATAGAGTTCGGCCATAGTCTGCAATTCAGCTGTTGTCAGCAACTTGGCCATAAAATCTTGTTTCTCGACACCGATCCCATGCTCACCACTAATGGTCCCACCTTCCTCAATACTCAACCGCAGCACTTCTTTGGTGATCGCCTCAGCTTTGGCAACGTGCTCTGGATGTGCGGGATCGTACAGGACCAACGGGTGCAGGTTGCCATCACCAGCGTGGAAAACATTGGCAATCAACATGTCGTACTCTTGAGCGAGCCGCTGAACATGGGCCATCATCGCCGGGAGACGTGTACGCGGAACGGCTGTGTCAACAAGCTGATAGGCAGGCGCAAGGACAGGAAACGCAGTAAAAGCACTCTTGCGTGCCGACCACAACCGCTGTTGCTCTTCCGGCGTCACCGCAGATTGCACTTGTACAGCGCCATAATGTTCACATAAGGCCAGAATCTCACGCAACATATCGTCGAGACCTTCTTCCACACCATCGATTTCGACAATAAGCGCTGCGCCAGCCGTATCGGGTAAACCAAACTGGAAAGCTTTGTTGACTGCTTCAATCGTAGTGGCATCCATAACTTCGAGTGCGGTTGGCAAATATCCGGTAGCCACAATGGCGCTCACTGCCTCCCCAGTTGCCACAACATCGGGGAAGAGAGCGAGAATAACCCGGTTCGACTCAGGGGTACGAGTGAGACGAATCATCGCCTGTGTTACAACCCCCAAAGTCCCCTCACTCCCAACGATCAGTCCAGTCAGATCATAGCCAGCCGCGTCCGATATACCATCACCTGTCCACAATACACTCCCGTCATCGCGGATCAATTCGAGTGCCAAAATATGATTGCTCGTTACACCATACTTAAGGCAGCGTGGTCCACCGCTGTTATTGGCGATGTTGCCACCCACTGTACAGATTTGCCAGGAGGCCGGGTCTGGGGCATAGAAGTAGCCATGTGGCAGAAGTTGTTGCGAGAGGTCATAGTTGATAATGCCTGGTTGGATCAGCGCACGCCGATTGGCAAAATCGACCTTGTCTAACACTGTCATCTCAGTGGTGCAGATCACCACACCACCGTGGAGTGGTCGTGCACCACCAGCCAGACCCGTTCCTGCCCCACGCGCCACGACGGGGACATTGGCCTGTGCGGCAATACGAACAGCCTGAGCAACCTGTTCACTCGTCATAGGATGCACCACCACATCAGGCTGTCCTGTTATACCTTCTTTGATCCAATCAGTGCAATATGGCTGCAACGCTTCACCCTGATCGATCACTGCATGTGGCTCGAAGACCGAATGAAGTGCTGTACTTAATTGTGAACGTTCCATGATTCCTCCTTGATACAGGTGCATCATTGCCCTAAAGAATAGGATATATGGTTAGGATATTGGTGGTCTTATCTCATGATATACGGCTCAAAGCTGTTAGGAGCTTTCTTTCGTAGCAATTTTGCCGAGAAAAAATCCAGAACAGCCCAACACACGTAGAAGAGAAGGCAAGTGTCCAATTGATAATGAACGATTCCAAAACTCATATCACAATGGACACAGTTGGCATAGAACATGCAATAATAAAAGTGTGGCCAATAACCACGATAAACGAAAAACCGTAATCCTCGAAAGATAGAGTCATGTAATGTATAGGGTAACAGGGTTCAGTGTATCACGAGAACGTTGTCCCTAGAAAAGGAACCAGAGTTATGACAACGACTGTTAAGACACAAGAGATGAAAGTAAAGCCTGGTACCATTGATATTGGTATTTCTGAACAAAACCGTCAGGGGGTTGCCGACATCCTGAATCGGACACTCTCGGATGAATTTCTGCTTTACACGAAGCTGCGTAATTACCACTGGAATGTAGCTGGTCCGATGTTCCAACCACTCCACGAGATATTCGAAAACCAGTATGATGAGATAGAAGAAATTATTGACGAGACCGCAGAACGAACTCGTATGCTGGGGCTGAAGTCAATTGGCACCATGCGAGAGTTTCTTCAGAACACGACTCTGGAGGAACAGCCCAACGACTACCCCAATGCAAAGACCATGATTGCCAACTTAACTGCCGATCACGAGTCATTGATTCGCAGTCTGCGGAATGATGCTGAAGCCTGTGAGAAATTTGGTGACATGGGCACCAACGATTTCCTCATAGGTGTGATGCAGAAGCACGAAAAGATGGCATGGTTCTTACGTTCCTTCCTTGAAGAAGCATAGTACCTATTCGGCTCACATTGCCCGTTCTAACATGTGTGTTAGAACGGGCTTTTTTTATCCAGGTGCAACGCACTCTATGGATCGAACGTACTATCCATGTAAAGTATTGGATATACTTCCATAAGGATGGGTATATGCGTTATGTCATGCGTGAGAAGTTATTGGCTTTTGGCGATGATTATATCATTAAAAATGAACATGGTGATGCTGTTTTCTATGTCGACGGGAGAGCGTTTAGTATCGGGGACAAACTCGCATTCAAAGATATGTCAGGTCAAGAGTTGGCTTTCATCAAGCAGAAACTCCTATCATTTGGCCCAACGTATGAGATTTATCGAGAAGGAGATTTAGTAGCAGTTGTGAAGAAAGCCCTGTTTACCCTCTTCCGTGCGCGTTTTAGCGTAGACGTGCCTGGCCCGGATGATCTTGAGGCACAGGGAAATTTCTTCGAGCATGAATATACATTTTCTCGTCATGGCCAAACCGTCGCACAGGTGTCCAAAAGGTGGTTTTCGTTCCGCGATACCTATGGCATCGAGATCGCCGATGGAGAGGACGACATTCTTATTCTTGCCAGTGCTGTTGTAATTGATCAGGTTATGCACGAAGATTCGAAGAAGGATGATGACTGATAGATTAGCACGCTCGCTTTTATATCTACTATTTCTTTGTAACGTATAATGGCTGACGTATACGCTGATAAGGATATTGTAGGACATTCATGCACACACACACAACGCATCGTTGGCTCGCATTGTTTCTCGGGTTACTTGTTTTCGGGTTTGGGCTTGCATGCATCATTCATGCCAATCTAGGTTTAGGGCCCTGGGATGTACTCCACCAGGGTCTCTCGATTCGCACGGGCATCCCCATCGGCACTGTCAGCATTCCGGTAGGGTTCTTGATTATGCTGGGATGGTTGCCGCTTGGTGAACGCCCTGGCTGGGGTACTCTGGCCAATGTCATCGTGGTTGGACTGATGATCGACATTGTGCTCTGGTTTCTGCCACCTGTTGATCATCTGGGCATCCGAGTAGGTTTGTTGGTTGGTGGCATATTAGTAGGTGGTGTTGGCTCTGCGCTCTACTTGAGTGCTCATCTTGGTGCAGGCCCTCGTGATGGATTGATGCTCGGGTTGGCACGCCGCACTGGCTGGAGTATCCGCTTGATACGCACATTGATTGAGTTAACTGCCCTGACGGGGGGCTGGTTTCTTGGTGGAACAATTGGTATTGGCACTGTGGCAGTGGCCTTTGGCATTGGCCCAGTTATCCAAACTGCATTACGTTTCTTTGATCAGCGCTTCCAGTTTGCCTATCCACATGAATCACAGGAAGCACCTATTTCCTCGTAGATCACCGTATTGACGACAAATCAAACCTGATGGATAAAAGATGTTACGATAAACCAAAACTTATGAGATATTGTACCGTGAGTTATCCAGAGTACGCACATGTATGGATGCTAGAAAAACAGGGTACAATCTAGATATCTTTCCTCTAATTTACAGCAGATCGTGACATCACTCCGATGTGTTGATGCCCACTCAGTTTCCGATGTTGTTCCTGGACACAGTCTATAAAGGCTTGTCCGGTGCGGCTCAATGTCCGCCCAGAATGCCACGCCGCAACGATGTGACGTACTGGCTGTTCATCTCTAATTGGCAGATACACACAAGTATGCGATGGATCGGTCAATGCCAGCATTTCTGGAACCATTGAAATACCCATACCCAGACGCACACAATGCTGCACTGTTGTAAGTTGTGCATTCTGACAGACAACTACAGGAAAGACATTTCTGGTGTAGCAGAACGATTCAACCTGTTCGCCCAAACAGTGTTCTTGGTCAAGCGCAATAAAGGGAAACTGTTCAATTTCGTTAGTGGTAATTGATGGGCGTTGCGCCAGCGGATGATTCCACGGCAGCGCCACGAGCAATGGCTCCGTAAACAATGGCTTGGTCAACACGGTTTTACTTTTGATTGGCAAACTCACAACACACAGATCGATTTTGCCATCAACCAACATCTGAATCAATTTCTCGGTGATAGCTTCCTGGATAATAATCTTTGTGTCTGGATAATGTTGGTTGAATTGATATAAAGAATTTGGCAATAGAAAAGGTGCGATAGTCGGAAGCATCCCAACTGCCAATTGCCCCAAATGAGGTGTGTCAGTTACCTCTATTTTGATAGTATCAACTGAAGCAAGAACAGCCTTGGCATGTGGCAGGAGTTTGCGTGCAGCATCGGTGAGCGCCACCGTCCGACCAAGCCGGTCAAAGAGTGTGACACCCAATTCATGCTCTAGTTTCACAATTTGTTGGCTCAATGACGGTTGCGCGACATTACACTGTTGTGCAGCCCGCCGAAACCCACCTGTCTCAGCGACTGCAATAAAGTAGCGTAGTTGATGAAGCTCCATATGACCTTCTTTGATAGTCTATGCCTATCAAAACAGTAGGCAATATATATTTGATTTCTATTAATACATAGTTTATCATCTGTCTGTTCGCTGAACCAATATAATCATATATACACATACCATTTACGTTATATGTACTTCATCATTCTCAGTTACACGATGACAGAAAAGGTGATTATGATATGGCTTTTTGGCTTGCATGGAACTAACCAGCTATATCCATCCGTATTTATATGTATTCCATATTATAGCGTTGTCAGATAATTCTATTATATAGCAACAAAAGGTAAACCACGGCACATTAGCTATACACAGATTTGCAAATCAAGATATGTTTGGAGCTATTGAAGTGTTGAAACGTTAACATGGAGGTTACGTCAATGAGCGAAAACAAAAAGCTGACCACGTCCGTCGGTAACCCATCTAGGGACGCCCAAAATGTGTTGATGGCTAGCCCATCTGTCACTGCAAAATTATTTCATGAAGGAGCATAGAGATGAATGAAGAAAGCAAATGTCCAGTAACAAACGGAAATGGGGTTATCTACCAGGTGGGCGGCAAAGGCACGTCGAATCGCGACTGGTGGCCAAACCAAATGCGCTTAGACATCCTCCATCAACATTCATCTAAGTCTAATCCGATGGGCGAAGATTTCAACTATGCCGAAGAATTCAAGAGCTTGGATCTGGCCGCCGTGAAAGAAGATCTCGCAACGCTGATGACTGACTCTCAGGACTGGTGGCCAGCAGACTTCGGTCATTATGGTCCGCTGTTCATCCGTATGGCTTGGCACAGTGCTGGTACGTACCGTATCGGCGACGGTCGCGGTGGCGGTGGCAGAGGCCAGCAACGCTTCGCACCACTCAATAGCTGGCCAGACAACGTTAGCTTGGACAAAGCACGTCGACTGCTCTGGCCAATCAAGCAAAAGTATGGTCAGAAGATCTCATGGGCCGATCTCATGATTCTCGCTGGCAACGTTGCACTGGAAACAATGGGATTCAAAACCTACGGTTTCGCTGGCGGTCGTGAGGATGTTTGGGAACCAGATCAAGATACCTATTGGGGCGTCGAGACCGAGTGGCTTGATGACAAGCGCTACTCTGGTGATCGTGATCTGGAGAATCCACTTGCCGCTGTGCAGATGGGCCTGATCTATGTCAACCCGGAAGGACCGAACGGTAATCCAGATCCGGTTGCGGCAGTCAGGGATATTCGCGAGACATTCGCTCGCATGGCCATGAATGATGAAGAAACAGTGGCACTCATCGCCGGTGGTCACACCTTTGGCAAAAGCCATGGTGCTGGCCCTGCGACAGAGGTGGGACCTGAGCCCGAAGCGGCGGGCATCGAGGACCAAGGATTCGGCTGGACAAGCAGCTTCGGCACTGGTAAAGGTGGCGACACTATCACCAGTGGCCTAGAGGTTACCTGGACCACCACACCAACAAAGTGGAGCAACAACTACTTCGAAAACTTGTTTGGTTACGAATGGGAACTGACAAAGAGTCCGGCTGGCGCATATCAGTGGCAACCGAAAGATGGCGCCGGCGCTGGAACAGTTCCAGATGCCCACGACCCATCGAAGCAGAACGCACCAGCTATGCTGACCACCGACCTTTCTCTGAGATTCGACCCAGCCTACGAGAAGATCTCACGGCGCTTCATGGCAAATCCAGATGAGTTCGCGGACGCGTTTGCTCGGGCATGGTTCAAGTTAACCCACCGCGATATGGGTCCCCGTGCCCGCTATCTGGGCCCAGAGGTTCCGACTGAAGAACTTATCTGGCAAGACCCGATTCCTGCAATTAATCACAAACTGATCGATGCACAGGATATCACCTCACTCAAGAGCAAAGTTTTGGCATCTGGTCTGACAGTGTCGCAACTCGTTTCAACCGCCTGGGCATCAGCCTCAACCTTCCGTGGCTCCGACAAACGCGGTGGTGCGAACGGTGCACGTGTTCGCCTTGCTCCACAAAAGGATTGGGAGGTTAACCAACCAGCCCAACTCCAGAGTGTGCTACAGACCCTTGAGGGAATCCAGAAAGAGTTCAATAACGCGCAGTCAAACGGAAAAATGGTTTCACTTGCCGACATGATTGTTCTGGGTGGATGTGCAGGTATTGAGCAAGCTGCGAAGAATGCCGGGCACAATGTGACCGTTCCCTTTACACCGGGACGTGCGGATGCGTCGCAAGAGCAAACTGATGTAGAGTCATTTGATGCACTCGAACCATTTGCAGACGGGTTCCGTAACTACCTCAAAACCAAATACGCTGTATCAGCAGAGGAGTTGTTGCTTGATCGTGCACAACTACTAACACTGACCGCTCCTGAAGTAACGGTTCTCATTGGCGGTATGCGGGTCTTAAATACCAACTTCGGAGAATCGCAGCATGGTGTCTTCACCAAAACACCAGGTACACTCACCAACGACTTCTTCGTAAATCTGCTCGATATGGGCACGACGTGGAAGGTAACCGCAGAAGACGATAACGTGTTCGAGGGTTCTGATCGCGCAACGGGCGCACTCAAATGGACCGGCACCCGTATCGACCTCGTCTTCGGCTCGAACTCGCACCTCCGGGCCCTGGCAGAGGTCTACGGATCTGCAGATTCCCAAGAAAAGTTTGTGCACGACTTTGTGGCGACGTGGAACAAAGTAATGAACCTGGATCGTTTCGACCTTGCCTAATCATAGAATGAACGTCTTCGACGGCTTCTGCTAAAACGAGAGCACTGTTTGTAGGGGAGTGGTGTACAATACACCGCTCCTTTTTGTTGTGTAAACCTTACGCTTAATGGGACTATAACCTCATTTCGCTCAATCAAAAACCCTTTCGTGTTATCAACCGGATAATAACAACTCTCTAGCGATGACCCACATCTCATGGTCTATTGCATCGTGTTTCTCAAAACACATACGAGAGAAACGAGACCACTTGAACAAATGATCCCTAACACTACGAGGGGTCTAATTTTGCTCTTGACAAAAATAGAATCTAATTCTATACTTGAAACATAGAACAACATTCTAAACTTAAAGGATTCATACTATGTCTACGCAACAAACACTTCATCTCGCTCATCAACACGATACAACCGATACAGATAATATGGTAACTACACCAACGCAAAAAGAAGCCCATCAAGAGCGACTCTGGGCTGGCCCAAGAGTATTACTTCGTTTGGAAGGACTTATGCTCTTGACACTGTCAGTCTACTTGTATGCACAATATGGTTCAGGATGGCTTCTCTTTGGGCTGCTCTTGTTGGTACCAGATGTGTCGATGGTAGGGTATCTTGTGAACCCTCGTGTAGGAGCTATCATCTACAACAGCTTTCATACATACGTACTACCAACTATTCTCATCGTGTCTGGTATTGTCATCGGTAGCAGTCTGATGGTATCACTCGCACTGATCTGGTTTGCACACATTGGTATGGATCGACTCCTTGGATATGGGTTAAAATACATGAGTGCATTCAAACATACCCACCTAGATAGAGTATGACTTATGCCATATCGTGTGACTGAACAGGGGCGTCAACGACGGGCTGAACGACGGACTGCGATTCTGACTGCTGCCCGCGAGCTTTTTATGACACAGGGTTATGAAGAGACGACCATGCAACAAGTCGTGCGTGCAGCAGGAACATCTATTGGAAACTGTTACTTCTACTTCCCAAACAAACACGCATTACTGTTAGCACTCGTTGATGATCTCAGCGATCAGATTGGTATCGCATTTGATCAGGTAGTCAAAAAGACGGCTGATGGACCAGAGCAATTGGCAATGGCGGTCTATGCTGCAATCACTACACTCCTTGAACAGGCAGATATCGCACGTCTGCTGTTAATTGAAACAGCTCAACCCGATATCCAAGAACGTGTTACTGCACAGTTTATTGAACGAACGGAACGTTTCTTCAAAAGAAATCCACAGCTATCGAAGAATACAGACCCTGCCTTGATTGCCCACGCATGGCAGGGGTCGATTTTCTACATCTTACGTGGTGTGCTTGAAGGGCATCTGGTTGACGATCCTGAAATAATAGGACCGTTTCTGATACGTTGGAATCTTCAGGCACTTGGCTTGTCGAAAACCACTATTGATGAAGCAGTAGAGTCGGTTACAAACTGAGCAGTAGCACCCCCATCAACTTGTGGTCATCCTACTGCTCAGGTGCAGACATTATGTAATCATTTGATCAGCAGGCAGATTCTGGAGATCGGCCCACGGCGAACGCATCGCACCACTACGCAGTTGTCGTCCAAAGCGGAAAATTATCACCAGCAGGATTGCTACAACGAGTGCAGCCAGCGATGTGTTGTACACCATCGTGTAGCCCGAAAGCACATCCCCAAACTGTTGTTGAGCAACATCACGTGTGAGACCACCACCAATAGTACCAATACCCTGAGCAACCGCCTGCATAATGCCCCATAGGCCAAGGAATAAGCCCGTATGGTTCCGGTCAGCCAGCATCATAACCAGAGCAACGCTGGCAACAATAAACATACCCCGCCCCATACCGATCATCCAGACACCAGCTCGAAATGTGTTTACCAAACGATCTGGGCCTGCATACCCCACGATAAAAAAGCCGAGCGCTCCAATAGCACAGCCCAGATAGATTGGGGCAATTGGTGAAAACTTCCGCCACAACATCCATCCCGCCATCACAATAGCCACAAGCATAGCAGCCCCCCACCAAGCCGTTAGTTGGGTCGTCGCGCTTATACTCATATTGAGTACTTGCCCACCATAGGGCTCTAACAGCACATCGTGTGTCGCAAATGCGGTAGTTGCAACGAAGAGCACGATAAAGAGATTCCGCAACGAAGCCTGGCCAAACAACATACGCAGCGACTCACCAAGCGATGAACGAACGCGCACAGTGTCAAGTGGCGCATCAATAACACCATCAGGTCGCAGGCGCTCTTTATTCCAAAGCGAAACAAATGTGAGGAAAATAAACGTGACTGCCGAACCCTGCATCACACGAATAAGTTGTGCATGACTATAATCAACTAGCAATGCGCCAATAATCAATGAGCCGACGACCGTCCCCAACACCAGTAAAGTCCACAGAATAGCCAGCACGCGCCCACGCTCGTGTGGGGGTGTGATATCGCTGACTGTCGCAAGATAGGTCGTCTCAACTATATTAACACCAATACCATAGACCAAAAAGATAAGTACACAGATCAGCAGCGCTAGCCAGAACGGTAGTGCTCCATTGCCACCAAGCAGAATAAGTGAGAAAGGTGCACAGGCCAGACCGCCATAGGTCATCATCGCACCCATCACAGTGTAGGGGAGACGCCAATGGCCTTCCGCTCGCCGCTTATCGGTATGGAATCCGATGAGGGCCCGCACCGGCGACACAAAATAGTGAATAGCGATCAAGAAACCCACGGCAACTGCCGGAATGGTAAGCTCATCAATCAATACACGATTCAGCGTACCAGTGATCGGCGCAAGCGATAGCCCCATACCAAACTGGAATAAACCAAGACGGAATATACCTAACCAAAAGCGCACCTGTTCGTGTTGTTCAAACCAATCGGCAATAGCCTGCATAGATCTTGCCAGTATCCTGGAGAAAAATCTGGCTCCTGTCGACATGATGAGGCCTCCTCACGTGTCTGGCACGTCCCACGCGCACAGAGGAAAAGCTTGTTCCTGAAAGTACTCATTTCCCGTGGTGGAAAAGCTGTGTAAGCTTATGTAACATACTCATCGCTGAATGTCAACACGAGGTAGTAGTTTGCCTGAAAAACCATTTGTTGTTTAGGGAGAGAACCTTTACAATATGACAGATCACCAAACTTTGGATAAATGTAACACGTAGTATAACGGTGAAAATACACAACCAACCACATATGCCGCTCATTTGGAGAAGTCTTTCATGAACAAACCCTATAAAAGCCCTATCACCGCACCATTAGATCCCCGCGATCTTGAACCGATCCCGTCATCATCAGGGCAACCTCCATCCCAGGCACCTGCATCCTCATCGCAAAGTATGCGATGGTTGGTCTGGTTGGTCGTCGGTTTAACTGGCATGCTCTTTGTACTGGCCTGTTTACTAGTAGGGCTCTTTTTGGCCTTCCCTACACTCCGCACAGCAGCGATGGGACTGATATCATCTCCATTCGAAACACAACAGGCAGCACCACCAGAAGCACCAACTTCTCTCGCCATGCCAGAACGACCACTAGCACTTGAAGAAACCTTTGATCAACCGACTGAGCAGTGGGATCAATCATCAACACAGGTAGTTGATGGTGCCTATGAATTACGCCTCGACACCCCCAACTATGATAGCTACGGACTCCTCTTAGGTGATGGCAGTCAGGAGTTTACTGGCGTTATTGCTGATTTTGAGATGACCGTTGATGCACAACAAACGGCTGGTAGTATCAACTCAGAGTATGGTATTCGATTTCGACAAACAGGCCCCGGCGATTATCTGCTGTTTTCTATCAGTAGTTCTGGATACTATCGATTGGTGCGCGTACAGAATAACGAGTATGAGTCGGTCATTCCCTGGACT
>JBCDFA010000166.1:0-15720 GCA_039178835.1 Chloroflexota bacterium | reverse complement strand
CGAGAGACTACCGCCACGCTCACCAACACCTGAGTCCAATCCATCAGGTAACCCTGATGCAACCGACGATGAGGTGCTGGAAGTCGCCCAAAAGGTGGGTGGTGGCGATTGGATTAATAGTTTACCTGATGGATTGGACTCAGATGTTGGTGAGCGTGGCGGTAGTCTCTCGATTGGCCAGCGCCAGATCATCGCATTGTCACGAGTGCTTCTACAAAACCCATCTATCGTTATTCTCGACGAAGCAACGGCAAGTGTCGATCCACTGACCGAGGCGCTTATCCAGGAAGGGCTTGATCTGGTGCTTGAGGGGCGTACTGCGATTGTCGTGGCCCATCGCCTGTCGACGATCCGTCATGCGGATCGCATTGTCGTGTTACAGCATGGTGCCATTATTGAGGAAGGTAATCACGAGATGTTGCTGGGGGCCGGTGGCCATTATGCTGAACTGTACAACACCTATTTTCGCCATCAGAGTCTTGAGTATATTGAACAGGAGCAGGTGGGGCCATCCTAATGTTTCGTCGGAGAAGGAGATTACGCAACCTGGAGATCGACTTTTGCAAGCGCAAACCGAATGGCCTCGCGCAGGTCGGCGTAGGTGATCAGCGACTCAAAGTCGATCTCCATTGCGATGAGCGACTGGGCGAGTTCTGGACGTAATCCGACCAGCACGGGTGTGGTTCCAAGCAATTGGGCTGCTCGTGCAGTCTGGACAATCATCTGGGCGAGGTGTTCACTTATGAGCGAAATGCCAGTAGTGTCGAGAACGATAATCTTGGCGCGGTGTTGTTCAACGCCGCGAATGATAGCCGCACCTGTAGAATCCAATCGGCTGTCATCAAAAGTGCCAACTAATGGCACAATAACCACGTTATCAGTCACGGGAATGATAGGTGACATAATGGCCTGAATGGTCTGATCGAGTTGTTTTTCACGTACCTCGCCCTCAACGATCTGTTGCTCACGCTCACGTACTTCTGCCAAACTTTCCTCTAGTTGTGTGTTGAGTTGCTCTTTTTCCGTCAGGAGGCGCTGCACATGATCGAGTTGTGCTTCGACTTCTTTTTGAGTGTGCGATGTTTGTTCTATGGCTCGTCGCTCACTCTGGCTGATGATGACAGTAACTGTTGATAGTGCAATCATAATGAAGACTTGTAGTCCAAGAGCGTAAATCATATTTTCAACAGGCAGCAGTAGTTCAATGGGAATGATCTGGTTGATTTCAAGGAGTGCTAAAGTAATAAGTGTACTAACACCCATAAGTACAGCGAGAACGGCATCTTTAGTACGACGTAGCACCAAAACGACAAGAGGTGGCCACAATTGTAGTATAGTCCAACTAGCGCCCGATACACTTCCTTCCGTAGGATCAATAGAGGCACTGATGAGAAAGAGTAGCAAAATGTTCAGGTAAAAGTAGGTCACTGCATATTTTTTGGCACGGAGAAAGTAAAGGAGTAAAGCTGATGAAATGGTTACAGCAAGTAGAATCGTCTGTAGTGTAGGAACATAGTTAAAAACTACCAAACCGATAGAAAGGCCAAAAACAGCGATAGATACTTGAACTATAGCGAATATTTTTATACGGAAAGCAAGGTGTTTTGCTGACATGTTACTTCTATTTGACAGTTTCTGAATACTTAAGAAACATACCAAAGCATTATAGTTTGAGAAAACAGGGAGATTTATTTCATTCATAAGCGGTTTTATATCATCTCTGTATTTGTTTGTAAATATTTTCATTGAGCAACCGAACAATCCATGTAACTTTTGAGAAGCTACATGCGTATCTCTTATGTACACTGGGAGCCACCATATAACTCAGTGCCAAACTTCATCCTGTATAGAGTAGAGAAAAGGCAACTTATAAAGAACAGAAAGATTTTGTTGGTTATCTGATCGGTCATAATATCGTATTGATTGTTATACTTAGGAGCATAGTTAGGATAGTATGTTAATGGCTATATGGACATATAAAGGAGGACTTCCTTGAGAGACCGTATGCAGCAGGTACTTGGGACAGTCGCCGAAATGGCTCAAGGCCAACAGCTTGAGCAGTTCCAAGTCAACAAGGGTGATTTTCTTTCAGCTCGTGAGAGTGGTCAGACCGCAGGAACGCAGATCGTACAACGCGCTGCCTCAATGGATGATGTGGCAGAGATCGTCAATCAGAGTTTCCCGAAGCGCGAACCGACCGGTGAGTATACGAATGTGATTTGTCCAGTGGTGATACCAAAGGGGCATCGGTCACTGCTCTGGGTATTTGTCTTTATATCACTGGGCGTGCTTGGATTGACAGGATTGGTATCAACAGCCATAGTTGATGGTACTTTGGGTTTAACCACACTCTCAACAATATTATTTGGCCCCCACTACTGGCTGCTCTTGTTACTCTATGCTGGTTTTAATATCTGGCGCAACAGCTTTGTAATGATTCCAGATGGTTGTAAAGCATTAGTAACACAATTTGGGAAGCTTGAAAACATTTCCGAGGCTGGGCGAACATGGCTCTTCAACCCCTGGAAGCGAATAAGCTACGTCGTAAATGTTACCAAAGAGTACCCGTACAACGCACCAATTCGAGAGGCTCCCACTGCGAGTCGTGTGAACGCATCAGTTGATCTTTTCCTTCAGTTTCGTATCGAAGACCCCGCCGAATTTATTTTTACCCTTGGTGGTGTAAAGGGTTTTTCGGAAAAATTGGAAAATGCTATTAGTGAAGTAACTCGTGCATTGATCTACGAACAGAAAGCTGAAACAATTTACGATTTGGTTGGTGAAACAACGCAGTCACTGCTGGATACCCTGAACCAGCAATTCCTTCCGGCTGTACGTTTTGTGAATGCGAACATCACCCACGCAGAACCATCGAGCCAGGAATACCGAATGGACCTTGCGTCTCCTGAGATGGTGCGGGTGGCCAAAGAGGCGTATACCTATGAGTATGAAATCAAGTTGCGGAAGGAGCAGGATGAGGGTGATCTAAACAAAGAGTTGGCGAAACTACGTGAAACCCTGTCAGAGATTCGCGCCGATATTGCCACATATCAAGCGCAGATGGACACCGCCCGTGAGCGTGAAGTGCATCGCGCAAACTCATACGCACAACAGCGTTTGATCGAAGCCGAGAGTGAAGCCAAGGCCAATGCGGCTCTCCTTGAGGCCCAGGCCCTTGATCTTCGCTCGATGAGTGGTGCATCCTTCCCCGAAATCCTGGAGTATCGTTTTGAACAGGATACACTCGATAAACTTGAAGCGGTCGCTGATCAACTACCACATGTGATGACCGTTGGTTCGTCAACAGACCAACATATAGATTATATGGCCATTGCACGTCAGATGATGGGTATTCGTGATGAAGCCCTCTATACACCTGAAGACATGCAAGCTATCCGTGAGCGTATGAATGAACTGACTGCACGTATCAAAGAACGCTCAGGTCGGATTCGTCAACTGATGGAGGAGGCCAAGATTGATACGGGTGAGGAGGTGACAGCATGACGGCATATACACCAAAAACTGATTTCTCAAAGATTAAGGAAGCTGTTGCAACATGGAATAATATTCGACAACTTCTGCGTGCGGGGGACGCTGGTCAGATTGTGCCAGTGGTCATTCCCAAAGATCGACGGGGATATGGCTGGCTCTTTATCGTCGGTGTTGCACTCTATTTGTTTGGAGTAGCCATATTTAGTATTGGTGGTGCATTGAGTCTTTTGGCGGGTTTCCTGGGTGTTGTCCTTCTGGGTCTGGCTGGTTTGTCGCTGGGGGTGGGTTCAATTGTCGAAATTGAACAGGGGACAACCGGAATTGTATCGAGCTTTGGGAAAATTACAGGGACCCTGGAACCTGGACGACACTATTTGTTTTGGCCATGGGTTAAGGTCGAGTTTATCGTTGATACCTCGACTGAAATACCTTATACTGCTCCGATTGTAGCCTGCCCCACCCAAGAGAATGTCCCACTCAAATCTATTGAGTTCTTTCTCAAGTTTCGTATCACCGATCCAGTTGCGTTTGTGCGAAACATCGGCGCAAGTAATTTCGATCTGTTGTTGAGCAGCGCAGTGCAAGATGCCATTCGCCAGCGCAGTCGACAGGTTCAGACCGAGCGTGCCTACGATCTGCGGGGGAGCGATGTCAATGACATGCAGGAGTATCTGAATCGTCAGATGGCTCGCTATGGCGTCAGGATTATCGGTGCCAACATCCCCGACGTACAACTGCCTGACCAGTATCAGCAACATCTGGCGACACGTGAGCGTGTCTCGAAAGAACTGGCGGCCTATGAGCGTGAATGGGAACTGGTTCGCAAACAGCGTACTGATAACCTGTTGATGGAGATTGAGCGTGCGAAAAAGGAACGTGACTCACGTCTTATTGAAGTCCGCGAAGCGATGAACAAAGCTCGCCAGGATGTTGCCAAGATGCTGCAAGAGCGCGAGACCGAAGCCCAGAAAGTTCGGTGGGATATCGAGGCTCGTGGTCGCTCAATGCTCAAATCAGCCGAGAATGAAGCCAAAGCTTTGCAACATCTCGGGAAAACGTATCGCGAGAACCGTGCAATGCTGCAATATGAATTGGCCCAACGTCGGCTCGCTGTGGCAGAGACGCTGGTGCAACACGCACCACGTCCGGTGCTCATCCAGACGGAAGGCGAAGACAAATCAGCGTTGTCAACCTTACTGATGGCGCAGATGCTACCACAACTGATGGAAAAGCAGCAGGGGCATGCCAATGGTTCAAGTGAGGCGATGCTCAAGCGCTTGATAGATCAGCAGAAATCCTAAAACACTGCTACCCCGTCACCAGAGGAGCGATCATGGATGTGCGTGATCGCTCTTTTTATTACATCACTTACTTTGCGGCTTTCTCTCTATTCAATGCTATACTTCTCTCGTGCATATCTTTTGTATGGGAGGACGCTATGAGTGAGACACAGCAACACCATGGCTTGCAAAGTACGCTGACACTCGCACCCTATATTTTGAAAACCAACCCACCACGTGTCGGTGGATCAACATACCGTATTCCAGCCGAACTCGGTCGCTTGCTTGTACCAGAGAAACGTTCCGATCCCGACAGCCGTTTGATCGAGCTAGCTTTTGTCAGGCTCAAAAGCACAGCAGCCCAACCAGGGCCGCCGCTTATCTTCTTAGCTGGTGGTCCAGGCAGTTCTGGCATCGACGCGTTTCGCTCGGCGCGTCTTCAGTCGTGGCTCACGGCACTGCGTGAAGTCGGTGATGTGATTGCACTCGATCAGCGAGGTATTGGTATGTCGGTACCCTGCCTGGACAGTTGTGAGACGCTCGACATTCCCCTGGATCGCCCTGGTGAGCGTAACGAAATTCTGGAGATCTATCGACAAAAGTCATGTGCTTCGATGGCGTTCTGGCAGAATCAAGGTGTTGATCTAGCGGGCTATACCACCGAGGAAAGTGCCGACGACATCGATGCGTTGCGACGAGCGCTTGGCTACAAAAAGGTCCATTTGTATGGAGCAAGCTATGGCTCACATCTGGCGTTGGCAACGATAAAGCGGCACCCAGATGCTCTGGCACGGGTGGTTGTTGGTATGGTTGAAGGTCCCGATCACACCATCAAGCTGCCAGGCAATATCCAACAGCATCTCGAACATATTAGCCAGCTTGCTCAACAAGACTCGCGCTTGAGTTATGCCATTCCCAATCTGTTAGATACCATGCGTTCAGTCGTTCAGCGCCTGGAGCAAGATCCCGTGACAGTATCGGTGAAAGATAAGGGCACAGGAAAAGAGGATAATGTAACGGTTGGGGCCTTCGACCTCCAGTACATAACCGCTGTCGGGATTGCAAGCCGACGTTTCATCGCCTATCTTCCCTCCCGTTACTACGCCATGATGAAGGGTGATTTCTCATGGCTGGCTGGTGAAGTGCTGGCTTGGCGTCGTGGTTGGCTTGGCAGCGCGATGATGTTTCACATGGACTCTGCATCGGGCGCCTCACCTGAACGGCTGGCACAGATCCAGCAGGAAGCACCCACAACGCTGCTTGGCGACACGATAGATTTTCCCTTCCCCCGGATAGCCGATGCGTGGGGGAGTCCTGATCTTGGGCCAGCCTTCCGTGCGCCAATCCAATCTGATATTCCCACGCTCTTCATTAGTGGTACACTGGATGGCCGAACACCAGCAAGCAATGCGGAAGAGGTACGCACGGGTTTCTCCAACAACTATCACATCATTGTGGATGGCGCAGCCCACTCCACCCCTGATCATGTGAATGTGCCACATGTCAGAGCAGCAATGATCGACTTTCTACAGGGCAACCCGGTGACTGTGACTCATGCAAACAACCCATTTGAGTTTGTTCCAGTCGAGGTGTAGGATGTGTGGACTTTGGCACGTGTTGTATGTTAGGGTTCATCAGCGCGTGTCTCATTACCTGTGAGAATTCAGGTATGGTCAGAACAGAAGAAGACTTGAGAGTGTGCAAGCATCTATCTGATGTTTGCCATATGTCAACGAACGTGTGTCCCCTCTAACACTATCTTTATCAAACTATCTGCAAAGTCCTTATCTAACGGGGCGTGCTCAAGCAGTAATCGATACCAGGTAGCCCCGAGCAAGGCATCAATAAGTGCCTCTACATCAGCATGTTGATCCAGTTCAGCTTGTGCCTTTGCCCGCTCAAAAACACTTCGCAAAGGTTTACGCCAGTGGAGATGCAACTGTGCGTAGGTCTTGAGAAACTCAGGATCAAGCTGTGCTTCAGCCATCAGGGTTTTATTGGCTAGCGCATTCCCTTTCCTGAATGTCTCGTTGAGTTTGAAAATTGGGAGAAGGATAGCCTGAATGTCTGTAACGATGCTACCGGTGTCAGGCTCAGGTATACGCGCATCACCTGCAGCCATCGAGGCTTCCAGAACCAACTCAGCCTTGCTGCTCCACCAACGATAAATGGTTTGCTTCCCAACACCAGCATGGGCCGCAATCCCTTCGATGGTGAGGGCCTTATAGCCATCACGTTCAAGCAATAGCACGGTTGACTCCAGGATCGCCTGATGCGATTTGGAGTTTCGTCTTTTGGTATCAGGAGACTGTTTTATGTGATGTGTTGATCCGGTCATAGAACAATTATACACCTTGACAAACGGAGTCGTCTATTTTACAATTTAACAAGACGATACGTATCGTATTATAAAGATATTATTTTCAACTAAACATTAGGATGTGTGCGGCAACGTCCGTACTGTAAAGTTTCGTCTTCCTTAGGAAAGAGCATAATCATGAACATACAAACAGTAACAAAAAGACAGCCAGAGGTCTTAAAATTTGTTGCCAACGGCCAGGGAGAGTCATTCTGGTGGAAGGGTGGTTCATGTATTGTTTTCAAAGTCGATGCCTCATATAGCGATGGTGTGTACGCTCTGACAGAGGCACGCATCGTCGAGGGTGGTGGTGTCAGTCCACATATGCATCCACACGAGGTTGAGGCATTTTATATGCTTGACGGGAGTATTGAAGTGCGTGTCGGATCGCATACGTTTGATGCAAAAAGTGGGGATTTTGTATCAATCCCGAAGAACGTTGCACACGAATTCTGGAATCGAGGACCAGAAGAAGCGAACTTTATCAATCCTTTTGCCCCCGCAGGATTGGAGCAGATGTTTCGTAAGGGTGGTGTTCCCAGGTGGACTCACCCTCACCCGCCAGAGGATAATGAGGAGCGATTCCAAGCGGCTACAGCTGCCGCCTCATCGTTTGGCACGGTTGGCAAACCCGATGAGCTTTCCTGGCAGGATCGCGAAGGCTTGGTTATCTCAGCGAGTGCTGAGCGTGGCCCTGGTCTGCATACGCTTGCTGTGATTCCTGTTGAGGGTGGCGATTGTGTATGTAGTGAGGCAGTAGTCGCTCACGGTAGTGCGCTCGCGTTAGGCGATGTGCTCGGAGAAAACGTATCGGTTTTTGTCGTGGAAGGTTCTGGTGAAACGACATGCGGTATTCCTTTCTCGCAGGGTGATACCCTTGCCTTTGGTATGAAGGATGGTGTGTCTTTAAGAGCCGGAGTTAACGGACTTCGACTCTTTCTTCTTTCGGTGCAACAAGGCATAGCTGGATCATAATCTATCAGAAGCCACTTACGATAGTCTTCGTAAGTGGCTCTCTTTCTCTGCTATTGCTAACCCCACTTCTTCACCCTTTCCATCCAAGCCTAAAGTATCGATCAAAAAGCGCAATTTACGAAAAATCCATAACACGTAACACTTGACTTAGAGTCGACTCAAAGGTGTAGGATGCAATTATGACAGATACATACACCATTCAGGAAATAGCCGAAATCACACAGGTCAGCCCACACACGCTGCGCTTTTATGAGCGCATTGGGTTGCTGCATGTTGCCCGTGGAGAAAATGGCTATCGAAGTTACAGCGATAACGATTTGGGCTGGATACGTTTCATCATACTTCTACGCAGTACAGATATGTCCCTACCCGACATCGCTACGTTCATGAAACTGGAAAAAGATGGGCAGACCACGATTGATAAACGTTTAGACATGTTGGAAACGCATCGGCACGATTTGGTCACGCATATTGCTGAACTGCAGGGTTATCTGAGTTCGCTGGATGCCAAAATTGATTACTACCGTCAAACTTCGGCGGAAGTCTGTGATTGTGTTGGTCCCGAAGAGGAGGGTGTACCTGAGAGATCGTCGACAGGGCTAAACAGTTATCATAATGATATGGCTGCTGAGACTGATGAATTTTGGTAGCGGGATAAACAACATTTGGAAGTGAACACTATGAAAGCCATTTCTTTTTCACAACATGGCCCACCGGATGTTTTGCAGGTCATTGATATCGATATTCCCACGCCTTCTGATAACAATGTTTTGATTCGTAACCATGCGATTGGGGTGAATTACGTAGATGTACAGCATCGACAGGGGGGCTATTATAATGTCGCACTGCCCTTGATTCCTGGTATCGAGGCGGCGGGTACTGTTGAAGCAGTTGGGCAGGATGTTACAGAGTTTGCGCCAGGTGATCGCGTTGCTTATGGTGGCTACATGGGTGGGAATTACGCCGAGTACACGCTCGTTCCTGAAGATCGACTTGTTCCTGTACCAGATGAAATCGATCCAGAGATGGCTGCTGCGATCTTGTTACAGGGTATGACTGCTTATTCCCTGACTCATTATGTGTATCCTGTTCAGGAAGGTGATTGGGTTTTGATTCATGCGGCAGCGGGCGGTGTTGGTGGTTTGTTGGTGCAGTGTGCACGTCTGCGTGGTGCAACAGTCATTGGCACTGTTTCAACAGAAGCGAAAGCGCAGTTTGTACATACGCTGGGAGCACAGCATGTGGTCCAGCATACACAACAAGACTTTGAGCAGGTTGTCAACCAACTGACTGAGGATAGTGGTGTTCACGTGGTCTATGATGCGAATGGCAAGGATACCTTTGATAAAAGCCTGGCCTGTCTGCGGAAGTGTGGCTATATGGTGTGCTATGGGCAAACCAGTGGAGAAGTTCCACCCTTTGCCATCAACCGCCTCTCTGGTATCACCCCCAATAGTAGTCGAGGTTCGCTGTTTCTGACGTGGGCAGCCCTGAGTCACTATGTTGAGACTCGTGCTAGTTTGCTCGCGTGTGCCCAAGCTGTTTTTGATCTGCTGATGCAGGGACATGTGATACCGCATATTGCTGGACGTTTGCCCCTGGAGGATGCAGCAGAAGCACATCGTATAGTAGAATTGCGCCAGGTTGTGGGAAAGTTTTTGCTGATTCCTTAAATGATACTATCGACGAGCCACATACGCTGATCAGTGTACGTGGCTCACTCGTTGTACTGTTGTGTATCACCATCAGCCCGTTGCATGATGCGCCGTCAAGGCATGATAGTCCTGACCAGTGTCGTCCTGTGGGTCGACATGGATCGTGGCCTCAGATAACGTTGGCAGCCTGTGCAGTAATTGATGGCGCACCTCCTCGGCAATGGCATGGCTCTCTACCGTGCTCAGATGGCCATCAACGCCGATGTGGATTTCGGTACGAAGCTGGTGTCCGGTCCAGCGTACCTGCACATTATGGACATTGCGTACACCGACGATTGGTCGTGAGGTCTCCTCAATCTGGTCAACGAGTTCAGGGTCAACCGCATCCATAAGTCGTTCCCAGATTTGCTTGCCTGAGTCGCGCAGGATGAAAAGAATAGCTGCAGTAATCAACAGGCCAATCAGCGGATCGACGATATACCATCCCACCATCGTTCCCGCAGCACCAAACAACACCGCGAGTGAGGTCAGGCCATCAACACGTGAGTGTTGTCCATCGGCAACCAAAGCGGCACTACCAATCTCTTTCCCAATTCGGATGCGGTACTGTGCCACAATTTCATTTCCAATAAAACCAATAATGGCGGCTGCAATCACCCAGTCGACGTTGCGAATCGGTTGTGGGTCGGCGAGACGTATAATTGATTGGTAGCCGGCCACAACTGCGCTCACGGCAATCATTGCCACGATGAACAATCCGGCGAGGTCTTCGGCGCGTCCCCAGCCATAGGTGTAACGGCGAGTAGGAGACCGTCGCATCAGGACAAAGGCAATCCACAGCGGAATCGATGTCAGACCGTCGGAGAAATTGTGGATGGTGTCTGCCAGAAGCGCAACACTGCCACTGAATGCGACGATAATGACTTGCAGAAATGCCGTAATGAACAGCCCAACCAGCGATATTTTGACGGCCCGAATACCGCGCTCACTGCCAGTCAAGGCTCGGTCGACCTGCGGACCAGTATGGCTGTGGCTGTGAAAGATATTTGCCAATAGCCCTCTGATTCCACCATGCTGATGTGTATGATCCTCGTGATCATGCTCGTCGTGGTGGTGATGTTGTTCTTGATCTTGATGTGCCACGATGAGGTTCCTTTCTGCGATGGTTATGTATCAACATCAGCAGCAGTACCATCCGGATTCTCGGTGTGGTCGGGTAGTCCGTGCATGACGTGTACCAGGTGGTGGAGCGCTTCCCGAAAGAGTGCTGCAACATGCACATCATCAACCGAGTAGTAGATGTGGGTGCCCTCACGTCGAAACTTCACGATACGTAGATCGCGCAGGCTTTTGAGTTGGTGCGAGGTCGCCGATTGCGAAACCCCTGCGATACGGGTGAGTTCGCTGACGCTGTGTTCACCCTTCGTCAAGGCATACACAATGCGTGCACGCGTCGGATCAGCTAGGGCCTGAAATGTCTGTGCCACAAGGCGGGCAGTGTCATCAGATAATTGTGGCGATGACAGAAGCGCATCCACCAGGGTCTGATTATTCGATTCTCCCATGGGGAGTTGTTTTGTTGATGAATATGGCATATATTTGTATATTTATATATGAGCAATTATGCATATTATAGCCCTAAGACTATCAAGAGTCAAGACCCTAAAGGTTTGTAGCCTCTACCCTTTCATCCCCGTCAGCGTAATGCCTTCGAGGAAGAAGCGCTGGGCAAGCAGAAAGACTAGCACCACTGGTAACATCGTGACCAGTGAGGCAGCCATGAGGTAAGCCCAATTGACGTTGAAGGTTGAGCGGAAGAAGCTCAGGCCCAGGGTGATCGTATACAGAGATTGATCGTTCAGGTAGATCAGCGGGGGCAGAAAATCGTTCCATGTCGCCTGGAAGGTGAAAATAGCGACCGTCGCGAGTGCTGGAAGTGTCAATGGCAGCATCACATACCAGATCAACTGGGCGAGGTTGGCACCATCGATCCGTGCCGCATCTTCGAGATCATACGGAATAGTGAGGAAGAACTGGCGCAGGAGGAAGATGTAGAACGCCTGACCAAAAAACGCGGGTACGGTCAACGGCAGGTAGGTGTTAACCCAGCCGAGTGAGCTAAACAGCATGTAGAGCGGCACCATAGTAACCGGGTAGGGGAGCATCATCGTGGCCAGTACCACGATGAAGAGCACATCTCTTCCGGGTGCACGTAGTCGCGCAAAACCATAGGCCACGATTGTACACGACAGGAGATGGCCAATAATGGTGATGATGGTGATAATCGTGGTGTTGATAGTGTAGCGACCAAACGGCACATAAGTCAGTGCTTCGACGTAGTTTTCCCAGCGTGGTGGGTTTGGTATCAGTTCGGGCGGGACCGCAAAAATCTGATACTCAGGTTTTAGGGAGGAGGAGAGCATCCACACGAGTGGAATGAGAAAGATGATGGCTCCACTCACGACAATGATCGTGGAGAACCAACGTCGAAGCATTCCCCGTCGCTGCAACCCGATACGTGGTTGTTGGTGTGTCAACGTGCCCTGGTTGAGTGGTCGTTCTTGTTTCATGCGTATAACGTGACGTGCTTAACGCCGTTCTCCTTCGTAGTAGACCCAACTGCGCGCTGAACGAACAACCAGCAGGGTAAGTAGCAAAATGAGTAAGAAGAGCACCCACGCCATTGCCGACGCGTAGCCCATGTTGAAGCGCTGAAACGCCTGACGGTAGAGGTACAGTACAAAAAAGAGCGTCGAGTTGAGCGGTCCACCATCTGTAGCGACATACGCGCTGGTAAAGGTCTGAAACGTGGCAATGATGCTCAACACCAGATTGAAGAAGATCGTTGGTGTCAGCAGTGGGATAGTTACATTAAAGAATGTCTGAAGCGAGTTGGCGCCATCGATTTCGGCAGCTTCGTGCAACTCTCTGGGAACGGTTTTTAATCCGGCAAGATAGATGATTGCCGTGCGGCCAAGCCCCCAGATGCTCATCATCCACAGGGCGCTGAGCGCGGTCTGTGGGTCGGCCAGCCAGCGCGGTCCATCAATGCCAAAGATGGCCAGTGTTGCGTTGATCAAACCTGCTTCAGGGTGGAAAATCCAGATCCATACTACGACAAAGGCGACTCCTGAAAGCACCGATGGCAGATAGTATATCGTCCGAAAATACTTGATGCCACGTATGGGCTGATTCATCACCAGGGCCAGTAATAAGCCACCAATCAACTCGGTTGGGACATACATCAACGTAAAAATAACAGTGACCCGCAGCGATTGCCAGAAGAGCGGATCATTGGTGAACATACGCTCGTAGTTGCGAAGGCCGATTGGCTCAGCCGGAGAAAGTAAATCCCAGCGGGTAAAACTCATAACGAACGATGTGACCATCGGCCCCAGTGTGAAGATGACAAAGCCGATCAACCATGGTGAGATACAGAGATAAAAGGCGATGATTTCACGGCGGGTAAATGCACGTTCGCGTTGGTGTGCTTGGGAACGAAGTGTGCGGCGTCTGATCATGTAGGTAGTGTCCGGCCTGTTTGGAAGTGTTGTGTCAAGATGTTACTCGCTCAAAAAAGAGCGTACAGAGAAGGCATCATACAATCTTTGCACGCTCATAATGTCGTTATTGTTGATCGGCCAGTGCCGATTGTGCTTCCTGAGCCGCAGTGGTCATGGTAGCTGCGACATCCGCTTCAGGATCGAGAATGATTGTTTCTAACGCTTGCCGTAGTGCCGGATCGGCGGTATCGCCCCAGAACGGTGTAGCAGTGTAGGCCCGAGGGGTGAGGTGATTCAACTCGTTGAGCCAGACACCTTCGATGGGATCGTCGTTGAGTCCCGCTTCCTCTGCGACCGATGTAACCGCAGGCAGCGCCCAGTCTTTCCATACCTCGGCACCCTGCTCACCAGCGTAGAAACGTAGGAACTCCCAGGCTGCATCAGGATTGGCACTGGTACTTGAGATGCCAAAACCACCCCAGAATAACACATTCGCACGTTCGTTGCCCATGGGCATGCCAACGACACCCAGATCAACGTTGGGGTTTTCCAACATCCCGGACTGTGGCCAGCGCCCAAAGATACGCATGGCAGCCGTTCCATTGTCGAATTCGCTATTACCTCCGCCAAATGCGCTCATGTCGGCGGGTGGTGGGGCAACCTGATATTCGTTGTAGAGGTCGGCATAGAACTGGACGGCTTCAATGGTTTCAGGCGAGTCCATAAAACCTTCAAACGTGGAACCATCCTCGCTGATTAAGCGCCCGCCCGACGCAGCAACCCAGTACTCAAAGCCGGTTGTCCAGGGTCCAGGTAGTTGTAGTCCCCAGATGTCGGTCTGGCCATCATCGTCAGTGTCCTGTGTGAGGGCCTGGGCCGTTTCGAGAAAATCATCCCATGTCCAGCCGTCTTCAGGGTAGGCTATCTCAAGCTCATCAAAAAGCGTTTTATTGTAATACACGGCGAGGGGTGAGTAGTCTTTGGGCAGCAGATACTGTTCGCCGTTGTACTGACCAGGCTCGAAGACTCCCGGAAGATAGATCTCAGAATCAAGGCTGTTGGGCCCACTAATGTACTCATCCAATGAGATAAGCGCCCCGCTATCAACAAAGTTTGGCACTGCATCATCACCAATCTGCATAATATCCGGTGCTGCATCAGCCGCAACCTGTGTCAGCAATCGTGCATAGTAGTCGTTGCCGGCAACTGCTTCGAGTTGTACCAGAATGTTGGGATTTTCTTCTTCAAACTTGGCAATAATTTCCTGGTGTGGCGTGAGTCCTTCGCCACTATCACCAGTTCCTACACGCAGAATGATGGTCGAATTATCGTCTCGGGTAGCATTACCCTCTGCCGATTCATCGGTGGTGGCGCCATCGGTAGCCGACTCGTCGGTGGTGGCATCGTTGCCAGCTGCTGGTTCGGTTGGGGCAGGACCGCCACAACCTGCAATCAACCCCATGAGCACAATAAGAATCGTATACATACGGACATGTTTGAGCATTTGTAATCCCATGTTCACCCTCGCCATACGTGTGATTTGGTAGGATATTTCTATCAGTAATGCAAACAAAAAGACAGACAGCAGTCTTGCTTGTCTCCGATGATTACTTTCCCCTACCTTCTTTCTAGGTTGAGTAAACCAACATATCATATTGTCACATAGCTGCGCGTATACTATACTTCAGAGTCTATAATTGGACAAATGAGCGAATCGCTACATTACACAACTAGTAGGATTACATCACATGTCGTTGCATCAACCAATTCGCACGTTGTTTCTCGCTCCCACAAATGATGAGACTACTATTGCGCTCCAAGCGTACCTTCAATCGACCCGTGACATTATGCTGGATGTTTGTGGCGATACCAACATGCTAGAACACCTCGACGGTTATGATGCGTTGGTGGTGTCTCAGAACATTCAACTCACATCGAGTGCGCTCGACAACATAGCGGATTTTGTGCATTGCGGTGGGGCGAGTTTGGGGCTGTTACATCCCTCTGTCGATGAAGCTACCCAGGCACTTTTTGGTGTGCGACTGAGCCGTGGTGGTCCACAGACCGAGATACGGGTTGCTTTTGCCGATCCTGCCGATCCGCTCGCACGACGAATGCCGTCTGTCTGGTTTATGGAGGATCAGTTTCAGGCCATGGAGCTTGTGGGGGATGAAGTGCAGCCGGTGTTAACGACCATGTGGCAGTATGAACGAGCGACCCTTGCGGCGATGCGGACGCTGGGGGACGGATGCGTGGCTTGTTTGTCTCTGCAAAATAGTGGTGATCCGCAACTACAGCAGGTGATCTATCGCATGTTGCGTGCGGCAACCAAACGTGAAGAAGCACCATCACTTGGCGTCGGGGTGTTGGGGTATGGCCCGATCAGCTATGCACACGGTGTGTCGATCCAGTCTGTAGAAGGGTTGGAATTCCGAGCCGTTGTTGATCTCAACCCT
>JBCDFA010000165.1:0-15759 GCA_039178835.1 Chloroflexota bacterium | reverse complement strand
GGCTCTTCTACAACTTCTGTTGCTGCTGGCGCATCTGTCGAATCTGTCGAAGCTTCCTGAGTGGACTCTATTGCTGTGGTGCCACAGGCGCTCAGTATGAGCATCGATGTTACCAGGAGACACAATCGTGTTCGTGCACTGAATCCCTTGCATATCATTATTGCAGACCGAGCGATCATGGCACGGTAATCTGCGAAAACAGACGTGGTTATCATAGAAAAATTCCTTGAATGGTATGAAATTTACAAAAAAGAGACACGAAAATATGGAATTACTTTGATTCTTAAAGAGGTGATTGCTGCTTGACAGCAGCGTGGTAGTAAAGCTATTACTGCTCCATCATTCCCTGAAGAATCCGCCCTCCTACAAAACGAACGAGTTCCCTCTACGCCTTCACCCAGACATACGAACATCCTCCCACATACTAAAACCTCTCACAACAATCCCCCTTCTCCTCATCTGTCTCAACACAAAGCAACTATACACGACACCTGTGACATCTAACGTCACATGATAGTTTTCATGATTACTCTGGGGTTTCAGCCCTTGACGCCCCCAATTAAATCAGGTCGATGTTGCCGATACCACATCACCTCATCACGGAGGGTCTCCTCAAGGGGGCGAAAGCTCACATCGAGTGCCTGTTCTGCTTTCTGTGAGGAAATCTGCTGGTGTCGATACAGCGACTGCACCGAGTCCATCGAGATCAGCGTTGGGCGTCCCGTCAAACGACTGTAGCGCTCAGAGAGCCACGCTGCACTAAAAGAAACCCAGTAGGGAATGCGGTTTTTGGGCGCCGGAACACCACTGACCTGCTCCAGAGTCTGCACAATTTCGGCGAAGCTCGTTGAACGACCGGCGATGATATAACGCTCACCGCTCTGCCCATGCTGGACAGCATTGACCATCCCCTGCGCTACGTCGCGTGCATCAACGGCATAATTGCCGCCAGTGAAGATACCCGGCAACTGCTGATTGAGGTAGGACAACACAACCTGTCCACTGCCCGTAGGCGCGTTGTCGCGGGGGCCAAACATCCATCCTGGGAGGATCAGAACCACAGGAATCTGGTGTTGCTCCAAAAACTTGTCGATGGCCTGCTCCGCCAAAACCTTGCTCCAGAAATAGAGATTGTTCCGTGCAATATGATCTGGTGGTGTCGATTCATCACTCACAGCGCCGGATGGTGCGTGTCCGATAACGCCGACCGAGCTGGTATAGACGACTTTTTTTACTCCTTGCTGTTCGGCGGCTTCGAGCAGCTTGATCGTTCCGGTCACATTGATCCGCTCTAACTCACCCCAATGCTCTCCCGGTTGATAGTACTCACGAAAGAACGCGGCTGTATGAAAGAGCACATCGCACCCTGCCATGGGCGGAGCAAAGGCATCAATATCGTTCATATCGCCCTGCACGATAGAGACGTCAACACCATCAAAAATGGTGCGTGCTTTCGCGACTGAACGGGCCAGCACCGTAACTTCGTATCCCCGCTCGACGAGCAATTGAACCAGATTACTCCCCAACAGCCCAGTGCTGCCGGTGACAAAGGCTTTCATCTATATACTCCTTAATCTACACACTACGGTATTCGATGCTACAATAGTTGTGTAGATAGATGTTGCAATAAACAGTGAGCGTTTGCTCACATTTAATATACGAGCGTTTGCTCACATTGTCAAGCTGGAACTGACCAATGACCAGACATTCTACACTACGTCGTGCACCACAGCAAAAACGTGGTCAGCAACGTATCGACCGCATTCTGGATGCTGCCGCACAAGTCTTTGCTGAGGTTGGTTACGAGGCTGCTACAACCAATGCTATCGCTGCCCAAGCACAAACATCGATTGGATCGTTGTATCAGTTCTTTCCTAACAAGGAGGCGATTGTGACCGCGCTGGTCTCCCGCTATGTTGATCAGCTTCGGTCTCTCTATGACGCCGTGCTTGATGATCAAAGTGAGGAGTTGTCCCCCGAAAGCGCCATTGGGCGACTGGTTGATGGGTTGATCGAATTTCATCTGACACACGCCGGATTTATGGCCATCTTTGCCAGCTCACCTGTATCCGAACAGGCCAAAGCCACAGCACAAGAACTTACCTATGAGAATCACGCACGTGGTGAGCAACTGCTGGGCATGTTTGTACCAGATTTGCCCGACAAGAAGCGCCATCTCTATGCCCTTATCTCTTCTCATATCGTGAAAGGACTGATGCCCCTCTCAGATATTCAGGACGAACATTTTCGCGCCGCCGTTGCTGCTGAGATGAAGGTCGTTCTCCTAGCCTATATCGAGTCGATCCGCCAGCGATCAACAGAAGACACAGCCAACGATCACCAGGAGTAGCGACGCTTGCAGATTTCGTCAACCACTGCTAAACTACGCCCGCTATGAGCAATAGAAACCTAACGATAGGTGTGGTCATCGTCTCGTTTAATACCTGCACGTTGTTGCGCGAGTGTCTCGACTCACTGCGTACATGTACCATTCCACTGCGGACGATTGTGGTCGATAATGGCTCACATGATGGAAGTGCAGACATGGTACGCACCCAATTTCCCTCAATTGAGTTGGTCGCCCTCCAGAGAAATGTTGGTTTCGCCTCCGGCACCAATGTTGGCCTCCGTTTTCTCCTGGAACGACAGACAGCCCCCTATTCAGACCAACCGGTAAGGAATACCCAAACCTCTGGCACCAGCACCACGGCAGCAGAAACGCCCGATATCGATTACATCCTGCTACTCAACCCTGATACGATCATCCATCCAGAGGCCATTGAGTCGCTGGTTACCTTTTTAGAAGAGCATCCACGTGTGGGTGCGGTCGGTCCACGCTTGTTGAATCCTGATGGAAGCATACAGCATGCGGCATTCCGCTTCCCAACACTTACGATGACCTTGTTAGACCTTTTTCCGCCAGGTGAGGTAGTGCCAGGACGCCTGTACAACTCGTGGTGGCATGGGCGGTATCCCCAGGAGCGTGATGGCGAATCGGCCTTCCCCATTGATCACCCGCTTGGTGCATGTATGCTTGTACGGCGTGACACAGTGGACGAGATTGGCCTGCTCGACGAACGCTTCTTCATGTACACTGAAGAAGTCGATTGGTGCTATCGCATACGCGAGGGCGGCTGGGCCATCTGGCAAGTCCCTAATGCACGTGTCACACATGTTGGTGGTGCAGCAACAACGCAGTTCCGCGCACGTATGCTGATCGCACTCTACGATAGCCGATTGCGCTTCTTTACAAAGCACTACTCATCCTCATTCGTATTCTGGCATCGTGTCATTGTACAGCTTGGTATGTTGCGAATGATCCTTCTGGTGTGGCGTGAGTACCTCTCTGGGAGGCTAAATCGTGAAGATCTCGCCATTCAGTTAGCTACTTACGGGAAAGTGATGCGACTATGACTGCCATTGAGTCAACTGGAGCACTAACCACAACCAGACATCGTGCAACCCTGTCCGTAGCGATCATCAGCCGCGACGAGGAGCGCCATATTGGCGAGGCACTGGCTAGCATCGTCGATCTGGCAGATGAGATCGTGACGTTGGTGAATGAGCCAACGCATGACCACACAGCATCGATCTGCAAGAGCTATGGGGCCAGACTCGCCATCGAACCATGGCGCGGCTTTCCTGGCCAACGCAACCGGGCGCTCGAACTTTGCCACAGCGATTGGGTGCTCTTCCTTGATGCAGATGAGCGGGTCCCGCCAACATTAGCAAACGAGATCCGCACCTTACTGGCAACCGACAGCGGCAGGCCAACATCATCTTCCAAATCTGTTGTGGGCTACTGGATACCACGGTACAATCAGTTCTTTGGCAAGATCCTGCGCGGCGGCGGATGGTATCCCGATCACCAGTTGCGCCTGCTCCGACGTGGCTATGCCCACTTTGACGAAGCGCGGCGTGTGCACGAATTTGCCGAACTCGACGGCACATCTGAGTACCTGCACGAACACATGCTGCATATCAACATCGAGCAGGTCGATGAGTTGTTGTTCAAACAACGCAGCTATGCCATCCACGAAGCCCATACACTCTACCACAAAGGTCAGCGAGCACGCCTACGCAACCTGGTTGGTGGGCCAGCACGCGAATTTCGCCGTCGTTACCTGGGGCTTGGCGGCTACAAAGACGGCTCATTAGGACTGTTTTTATGCGCGACGATGGCCTATTTTGAATTTGTAAAATACATTCATCTCATGGGATTGGCCCTGTTGCGTCGTCCAACGTGACAGCCCCCACGAACCACACAGCGACATGCCCATGACAACATTGGCCATCATCATCGTCTCCTGGAACACGCGCAAGCTCCTTGGTCGCTGCCTCGAAACAGTTCAGGCTTCCCTTTCTCATACCAACATCACACCGACTATCATCGTCGTCGATAATGCTTCTACCGATGGCACACCGGCCATGCTCCGTACAGAGCACCCAAAGGTATGTCTCATCGAGTCAGGTCGCAATCTGGGCTTTGCGGGAGGCAACAACCTGGCGCTCCGTCGCGTTCTGAGTGGCCAGCAGACACCCGATTACGTCCTCTTGCTCAACCCCGACACAGAGGTGCTTGCCGATGCGCTCCCACAACTTGTACAGTACCTGGAGGCCCACCCTGACGTTGCGGTGGTTGGCCCACAGCTCCGCTATCCTGATGGCAGCATCCAATCTTCGCGGCGACGCTTCCCGCAACGGATGACCTTCTTCATGGAGAGCACACCACTTGAACAATACTGGCCAAATAATCCCTGGGTTCGGCACTATCGCTGTGACGATACCCCCCACACTGATCAGCAACACGTGGACTGGCTGGTCGGCGCGGCTTTGCTGGTACGCCGTTCCGCGATCCTACAGGCAGGCATCCTCGACGACCGGTTTCTGATGTACTCAGAAGAATTGGAGTGGCAACAACGCATGCGGCGCGCTCAGGCAGGCTACATCGCCTACATGCCAACCGCAGTGATTGTTCACCACGAGGGCAAAAGCAGCGAACAGGCGATTGCACGCCGCTACATCAATTTCCAGCAGAGCCGCCTGCGCCACGCCCGAATGATGTATGGACAACGCTTCGCAACCATGCTACGTTTGTTCTTGCAGGTTGCATATGGCGGTGAGCTTCTGGTCGAGGCTAGCAAATGGTTGCTGGGGCACAAACGATCACTACGTGCACAACGCGTTGAGGTCTACTGGCAGGTCATCAGGGCCCTGGGATCAACATAGTTGCGCGTGCTCTGGAACGGACTCGTATCGATTTGTCCTACCAAACCTACACATGATTGTCCCTGTCTAACCACGCACATTGTTGATACAGTAGCAAGACCAGAACATGAGCCAACCGCACAAAATGGTCCGAATATTCTAAGGAGGGTACTGTGCCAATCAACGGGATCGAATGTCTCATCGTTCTGGTATTGCTGGTCATCGTGGCCGGGTTAGCGTTTCGCAGTGGCTTTACCCGTGGCCGTAGCCGGCGCCGCAAATAATCCACTCATCATAATCGAAAGGCATGGAGTAACGTATGACAACACCATCGACTCCTTTGGACACCCGCTGGTCATCTGCTGCACAACAACTCCAACAATCAACGGTTCGGGAATTGCTCAAAGTAACCGAACAACCAGAGACCATTTCCTTTGCAGGTGGGTTGCCTGCGCCAGCCAGCTTTCCGGCTGAAGAGATTGCACTGGCGACAGAGCGGGTGCTGGCCGATCAGGCTGCACGGGTGCTGCAATATGGACCGACCGAGGGCTTTCCCCCACTCCGCGATCTCGTCACCACTTTGATGCAGACACGTGGTATCACTATCGACAAGGACGACGTTATTGTCACCAGTGGCTCACAGCAAGGTCTCGACGTGATGGCAAAACTGCTCATCGATCCGGGCGATCCTGTCCTCGTGGAGAACCCTACCTACGTCGGTGCGCTCCAGGCGTGGCGGCCCTATCAGCCACGCTTTGTGACGCTGCCACTCGATGAGGAGGGCTTACAGATCGATGGGTTGAAGCAAGCACTGGCTGACCTCGCACATGAAGGCCAGCAGCCCAAGTTTCTGTACATCGTCTCAGCATTTCAAAACCCAACCGGCACCACTCTGGCCGCAGATCGACGTACTGCCCTGATCAATCTGGCTGCTCAGCACAACCTGCTCATTCTTGAGGACGATCCCTATGGTGAGTTGCGGTACTCAGGTGTCGCCCAGACTCCGCTCGTAGCGCTTGACATTGAGCGCTGGGGCGAACCACGCCACGTTGTCTATCTCAGCACCTTCTCGAAACTCCTGGCGCCCAGCCTTCGCGTTGGCTGGATGATCGGACCCGATGCGTTACTGCAACGGGCAGTGCAGGCCAAACAGGGACTCGATCTTCACACCGGATCATTGGCACAGGCAATTGCTTACGAAGCGTGCCGCGATGGCTTGCTGGCACGCCACACACCCTACATCCGACAGATCTACCACGAGCGACGCGATACGATGCTTCGCGCACTAGAGCACCACATGCCGGATGGCGTACAGTGGACGCATCCCGAGGGTGGAATGTTTCTCTGGCTCACCCTTCCCGAAGGAACCGGCTCAGCCGCGTTACTCCAACAAGCCATTACACGCAATGTAGCATTCGTGCCTGGTACAGCATTCTTCGCAAATGGCGGCGGCATGAACACGCTTCGGCTTAATTTTTCCCATCCTACACCAGACCGCATTGAGGAAGGCATTCGTCGACTGGCAGAAGTGGTTAAGGGTTAGGGGTTAATGCAAATAAAGAGCGAAAAATGCAACGTTCCAACGCTCTATCATCCCAACGTTTCAAGGAGAGTGCTATGACTACATTGCTGTATCAAACAGACGCATACGTGAAGGAATTTACGGCCCAGGTGACGGCAGTCGAAGAGAACAAGGTGTCACTCGACCAGACCGCCCTGTACGCAACCGGTGGTGGGCAGCCACACGACCTTGGAACGCTTATCGTGGGAGATCACCAGTGGCAGGTCACAGAAGTTCGCAAGCAGGGCGAGGCTGTCTGGCACACACTAGAGGGCGATGGCCTGCCGGCGGTCGGCGATGAGGTGCGTGGCAGGGTCGATTGGGAGCGGCGCTACAAACTGATGCGAACCCACACCGCGCTCCATGTGCTCTGCGGCGTCATCTGGCGCGATTACCAGGCGGCGGTGACAGGCGGCAATATGGATACCAGCGAGGGTCGGCTTGACTTTGAGTTGCGCGATTTCTCGAATGAACTAGCCCAAACCATTGTCGAGAAGGTCAATACCGAAATTGCTGCCGGACGTGCAGTCGAAGTGCGGATACTGCCGCGTGAGGAGGCATTTCAAATTCCCGATCTAATCCGCACCAAGATCAATCTGCTTCCCGAAGGCATTATGGAAGTTCGCACGGTCAACATCATTGGGCTGGATCTACAGGCCGATGGCGGCACCCACGTCGCCAATACAAGTGAAATCGGGCGCGTGTCGCTTGTCAAGACGCGGAGCAAAGGCGCTAACAACAAACGCATCATCATTCAAATCGAGGATGCATGATCGCTCAACGGGAGAACCACGATGGATACCAAAAAGTCAGTACAACAACAGTTTGGCGCCGTTGCCGCGCACTACGCCAGCAGTTCGGTCCATGCCAGTGGACAAGATCTGACGGCTATGTTGAATGCAGCCAAGCTACACGACGATAAACGTGTGCTGGATATCGGATGTGGTACCGGGCATACAGCCCTGGCCTTTGCTGACCATGTCGCCGAGGTGCGTGGCGTCGATCTCACACCTGAGATGCTTGATCAGGCCCGCCGGTTAGCCGCTGAACGCAATATCACAAATGTCTTTTTTGAGCAAAGTGATGTCGCACACCTTCCATTCGCCGCTGCATCATTTGATATTGTGACTTCACGATACAGCGCTCATCACTACGCAGATCCGGTTGGCGCCTTGCGTGAGGTTACACGTGTGCTCAAGCAGGATGGCATGTTCTTGCTCACGGACGTTATGGCTCCCAAAGAGCCAGCAGCAGACATCTTCCTCAATGCCATTGAGCTACTACGCGATCCATCGCATGTCCGTGATTACGCAGTCATACAATGGCAAGAGATGTTTGCAGAGGTTGGATTGATGAGTGAGATACTAGGGGTCTGGCTACTACACCTTGATTTTGATGCATGGGTCACACGCATGCAAACCCCTGAAGCTGCTATCGCACAAATTCGCACCCTGATCGATGGCACGTCAGATGAGGTAAGGGCAGCTTTATCCCTGAACCACGAAACCTATTCATTCCGTGTTCCCACCGCCTTGATGCGTGGTCGATTTTTGTAATGCGAAAAGAAACAACATGACGTACCACACCTGGCAACGCGATGCCTTTGTCATCAGCACCGATCCGGCACAACTCGACCTCACTGTGATCTACAAGTTTTTACATACCTCCTACTGGGCACGAGGCATTCCTCGCGACGTTGTCGAAAAGGCCGTGGCAAACTCGTTGATGTTTGGCCTCTACCACAACGATCAGCAGATTGGCGGTGCGCGGGTCGTCACCGACTATGTGACGTTTGCCTACCTCGCCGATGTGTTTGTACTAGACACATTTCGTGGACAAGGGCTGGGGAAATGGCTAGTCGAAGTTGTCATCTCCCACCCACAGTTGCAGGGGCTGCGTCGCTGGATGCTGATGACCGCCGACGCGCATGGGCTCTATCAGCAATTCGGTTTTACACCACTGGCACGCCCTGATCGTGCAATGGAGCTCTGGTTCCCCGATGTGTATAGCAAAAATCTTTGATCTCTGTCGATTTCTGTATTACCATGACAGCAGACCAGAGAAATCAGTACTAAAACCACACTTTAGGGGATTGCACCATGCACCAACCGACGCTCCAACCGCAGCATATCATTCCTGCGATTGAATTCCTGCTTGATCGCGAAGAGTTGTCGCCCGCCCAACGTGAAGAAGCGCGTCGTGTTGCGCTGCTGAATGCCATCGCCAAACTACTGCATGTCTCGCCGAACGAACTGGCCGCCCTGCTTGCCACGGCACCACCAGAGCAAGCAACGTCCTGACGTGGACTCACACTGTGCAGATTGAACGAGCAACCCTTGATACATGCCATACGGCGGATGGTGTGGTTGTGGCCATTGACGTAATTCGTGCATTTACCACAGCAGCTTTTGCTTTCGCCGCCGGTGCACAAGACATTTTCCCCGTTGGGACAATCGAAGAAGCGTTCGCACTACGTGATCGATTTCCTGGTACCCTGATGATGGGCGAGGTACGTGGACACCGCCCGGATCGTTTTGATTTTGGTAATACCCCATCCGTGCTGGCACAAAGCAATCTCCAGGGTCGGCAGATGATACAGCGTACAGGCGCAGGAACGCAAGGACTTGTGCGAAGTGCCAACGCCGATATTTTACTGGCTGCAAGTTTTGTTTGTGCCAATGCCACCGTACGCTACATACAGCACTTGAGTCCTACGAAAGTCACGCTTGTGGCCACCGGCTTTGCGCCAGAAGGCGCCGAAGACGACGCCTGTGCCGATTACCTCGCAGCACGGTTGCGCGGCGAACAGCCTGATGCAGAGCCATTCCTCGAACGAGTACGCAACTCATACGCCGGACAGCGCCTCTCGGACCCGAATGATCTCTCATTCCCGGCGGCAGACCTCGACTGTTGTGTGGACCTCGACCGATTTGATTTTGCGATGCCGGTTGAACGGAAAGATAGGCTTTTGATTATGCGGCCTATTTCAATATCATCTCAGGGTTGACCCGAGTTGTTTTTTGTTTTATAATAAAAAGACAGACCGGTCTGTTTTAAGGAAGTGCCATATGAGTAAAGGTGAACAAACACGAAAACATATCATCGCACGTGCCGCAGATGTTTTTAGCATGCGGGGGTTTTTTGGCACCTCAAAGAGGGATTTGACCGACGCCACCGGCATCGAGAAGGGCGGTATCTACAACCATTTTTCTAGCAAAGAGGCCCTCGCGATTGAGTCCTTCGATTATGCCACAAACCTGATTGCTCAGCGCTTTGTGGATGTGCTTGAGGGCAAAGAAAAACCACTTGAACGACTCGTAGCGATTGTCGAAGTCTTCTATAGCCTGATCGATGATCCGGTGCTGGCAGGAGGATGTCCTGTGCTCAACACAGCCATCGAGTCCGATGACACCTATCCAATCTTGCGTGAACGTACTCAGCGCGCCATGACTTCGTGGCACAAACTGATCGGGCGCGAGGTCAAAGCAGGTGTGGCGCAGGGCGAACTCAAACCGGACAGCGATCCGTACACGGTGGCAACCATCGTCACGGCGACACTGGAAGGTGCCATTATGTTAAGCAAACTCTACGACGATTCGGTCTACATCCGTCGTGCCGTCGATCATATGGTTGACTACATTCGTTCACTTGCACTCTGAACAGTTTTCCCTGAATAGATATAGCAAAAAGGAGCTTATCACGGTGGATCAAGATACAACAACACAACGCACCCGCACAGTGACATGGCAAGACCCAATGGTTGGCGCACAGGCAGCCATGACAATGACAGGCATCGAGTACCTGCGGGCAATGCAACGCGGAGAATTACCCGGGCCACCTATCGCCTATCTCATGGGAATGGGCATCAGCGATATCGAAGAAGGGCGTGTTGTATTTACCGTCGAACCAGCCGAATACCACTACAACCCGATTGGTGTTGTTCACGGTGGACTCGCATGCACCATGTGCGACTCAGCTATGGGATGTGCTATCCAGTCGATGTTGCCCGCCGGAACAGGCTACACCACATTGGAGCTGAAGGTCAACTTCCTGCGTCCACTCACTGCGACGATGGGGAAAGTCTCGTGCGAAGGAAAAATCATTCACGTCGGAAGCCGCACCGCAACGGCAGAAGCGCGCATTACCGACGAAGCAGGTAAGCTCTATGGCCATGCAACGACGACCTGCATTATCTTTAGCGCCAAACCGAATGGAGGATAGGTAGCTTGTGGAACACGCACGCGAACATCTCCTGCTACAAACAACGATTCGGTCTGCTCACGCATACGATGGCCCTCGTTTGGCAGATTTTTTCCTGAGTCTCTCGTCGGAAACATTGTATCTGCGCTACTTTACACCGAGGCCACCACATACGGCAGAGAGCGCCTGGACAGAAGCACAACGTCTTGTCCATAGCGATGGTTCTATCGAAGTTTTGCTGGCAACCATGCACGACAATGGCGAGGAACAGATCGTTGGTATCGCCGAGGTGGTTCATACGCCCAGCAGCACAGACCATATTGAGACGGCACTGATCGTGACAGACATCTATCAAGGGCAGGGCATCGGTCGGGTGTTGTGCGGACGGCTGGTCGATCTGCTGTCAGAACAGAGCGTTTCGCAGGCCCATGCAGTGATACTGCCAGAAAATACCCGCATGCAAAGATTGATTGATCGGATGGGCTTCACATACACAGCTCGCTTACAGGATGGGGCGCTCTTTTTCTGCTTTACTCCTAACGCATAAAAAGACAGACTGGTCTGTTTCTTAATGATCTGGTGGATTGATTGTTGAGCAGAGGTAAACAATCCAGAGATCACCTATTCGTGAACGGGAACGGTTTCCAGATGCATGTTGGTCGCACCCATACGCAGAAGTGTATTTGGGACAATCTCCCGCTCCACATGATGCAGATGCTCTTCGGGCTGGTCCGGCAGCGTAATCCATGTGCCGTTGGTGCTGGTATCCTGTAGCAATACTCGCCCATCCGGGGTGCAGGTGATAATGGCATGGTCATTCGACATCAGGTCGTCACCCGCCAGCGTGAGCCGATACTCATGCCGCAATGGCGTGTTGCGTCGACCAATGACATTTGTTTCCTCAATCAGCGGTAGGATCTGTTCAGCTTGTGGTTGGGTGGTAAGGACGCGTAACCGCAACGATGTTGGTGCTAATTCAAACAATAACTGCTTCCCGTCATGCCAACACTGCCCACTAAAGACATCCGAGACCAGTGCTTGCAACGTGTATTCATCCATCGTGACAGCAGAGTTGGCCATCATTGTCAGCGCAGGCAACTCATCAAGACCTAGCACTTTGATCTGTGATCGATGATCGGCGATGTCGAGCGAAACACGCGACTCAGGATGCATCGAAGGGACACAGATCAGCGCACCGATGATCCGCTGAAATCCCTGCTCACCGACCGTAATGCCTGGTACTGCAGCAGCATACTCCGCTATACGCTGGTGGATGGTAACACGGGTCTGCTTGATCTGCTCCAGAGGTGTTTCGCCGTGTGGCCCAACCAGTTGCTTGCCTGGTTCACGGAGATGCCACTGTCCGTTGGGAAAAATATCGAGTGGCACCTTACACTCCTGCAAGACTCCCACGATGATCGTGTTTTCCTGCAAGACCAGCAGATCAACCATATCATGGTCCATCTGTTTTGAAGGAGGGAAATTGAACAGAATATATGTTGGCTGTGTGCTTGAGCGTGCACGAAGTCGTTCGTTCAATTCCAACGCGTGATAGCGCAACGCACGACGTGCCTCGGGAGTGGGCGGGATTTGGCCGATGTAGAGCTTGGGATACACGATAGTCCTCTGTTGCCATGACATTATCAACGTGGTAGTAGTGTAGCGCAACACGAACCTGTTTCGCAAACCGTTCCACATAACCCATTCCCCCCCACTCTGCTACGCCACCACCCTCAAGCAGGCTCCGCACACTCCACCGTATCCCTATCTCCTTCTCCTGCGCCACTGTCCCTCTGCGTCTCTGCGTTACATTTGTTCAGTTGCGCCCTGTCGTCCCGGTGGCCGCCTGCCTTCAACAGGCTCAGGCTCCGCACGCTCTACAGGTTACAAACCCTACGCAAAGCTTTACTACCCAACCCAGATTCTCTCGCCCAATATAAGCAATTTTTCAGATTTCGATCATCTATCCGTAAACTACTTCTATTGTTGTTTCTGCTCCCACTTGCTACAGTAGTAGCACGTACTATGGTACGCCACAGATACACCTCTTTGCAGCATTGCTGCTCACAATACAACATCAATTAATGGGAGAACTACCGGTGAAACCTTTACACACGTATATGCGGTCTGTGATTTACCTTGTGCTAGCGGCACTCATGCTCAATGCCTGTATGTTTGGCTCTCAAACCAGCCAGGAAGCAATGACCCTACCAACTGCACAAGTCGAGAATGCCTTACCAGATCAATCGACAGTGGTGACAGACACTGCACCTGTGATCGCGACGCCCAGCATCACACCTGCACCGACCGAAATTCCACCTGCACCAACACCCACACTTCAGCCAGTCGGGCCGGGAGAATTGGCATTTCCACTCAAAACCGAGCAACTGGAATTTGGAGCCGTTGCCCATCTTTTCTACACCGACCGCTACACCCCACTTGTGGCAGCTCGCGATGCCGGGTTTGGCTGGGTCCGACAGCAGATTCACTGGAAGGATCAAGAAGGACCTGCCGGTAATTATGCCTGGGGAGAGCTTGATTATATCGTGGATGCCGTTAATGCCCAGGATCTGAAACTCCTTCTTTCCGTGGTGCAGTCACCCACTTTTTATACCTCAAACGGGAGTACTGGCATGCCCGCCAACCCACAGAACTTCGGTGATTTCCTGGCGGCATTGGCCCAACACTACGACGGGCGCGTCCATGCCATCGAGATCTGGAATGAGCAGAACCTGGCATATGAGAATGGTGGACAGGTCTCGCTGCAAGACGCCGGTCACTATGTTGAAATCCTGAAGGAATGCTACATCCGCATCAAAGAAGTGAACCCCAACATCTATGTCGTCGCTGGGCCGCCTGCCTCGACCGCGGTAAACAGCCCCGGTGTCGCCATCGATGATCTAAGCTACTATCGGGCGATGTACTCCTACCAAAATGGCATTATGCGAAACTACATGGACGCGCAGGGCGTGCATCCCGGCGGGTCGGCCAATCCGCCGGACACACTCTGGCCAGACAACCCCAGCCAGGCTGATGGGTGGACGACGGAAGCAACGTTTTATTTTCGCCATATCGAAAATGTGCGAGAGCTTATGGAAGAGTATGGCATGGGTGAGCACCAGGTCTGGATCACCGAATATGGTTGGGCTACCCAGAACAACTCTCCCGGATTTGAGTTTGGCAATCAGGTTTCGTATGAGCAGCAGGCCGAGTACATTGTCGGAGCGATGCGCCTCACGAAGGAGAAATACCCGTGGGTTGGTGCGATGTTCTTATGGAACCTCAACTTTGGGCCACTAAAGGCACGCGACGGCAACCCCTACCACGAGCAAGCATCATTTGGCATTCTCAACGGCGACTACAGCCCACGTCCGGCCTACTGGGCTATCCAGCAATACATCAGCGAAGTCCGTGCTGCTCAGACCGCAGCGGGAGGGGAGTAGATAAAGCGATGGAGCGACGGAGCGGAGAACGGGGGAACAGAGAAAACACAGAGATGCAGAGGGGCAGAGGCAAAGGAGAAGACGGAAAAGTCACCAACACACCGTAGGTGCGTAGCTCGCCCGCGCACCTACTCACACACATCCTCCACCAACTCCTTCATCAAACAATCGTTTATGTCAACCATTCTGTAGTTGACCAGAGGCATGCGCCATCGACAATACCCACCCACAACCATTCCTTGCCGGTGCCTAGGGCGCAGTGCCTGGGCCGGGGGCGTGAGGTGGCGGCCCACCCCACACAAAACACCTTTGCCATTGTGACCCAGCGGAGCAACTGGAGCCACAGCTCTGAGAGCGGAGAGCGGCTGCACACCGTAATGAAAGCAACACACCATTAGTGACGGTGGTTGCACACCGTCGCCCACACAGCGGGACTGATCAGGACAGGATCCTCAGCGGTGTGGGACACCCGATGTGGTTGTTGTGGGCGCTGCGCCCCACGTCCCACTGCCTTCGACAGGCTCAGTCGACGAGGGGCAGCCCCTTTGAACCCCACTGGCAGTGCTGCACCCGCCAGACCGCCTGCAAAGCATGCCCGTCGTTTAATCCTGCTTGGAGTAATGCGACGGGTGTACGGCCTGACCATCCCACCTTGCACATGTCCTGGGACAGACACCTCAACTAGTCTCGTTGTCTAGTTATTCCTTTGTGGGTACCGTGTTAGAGCAGCGAGCAGCGAGCAGCGAGCAGCGAGCAGCGAGCAGCGAGCGGCAGAGCGGCAGAACGGAGAGCGGTTGAACACCATCACAAATATGTTATAACCCGTAGTGGCGGTTTGCAATCGCCGAGCCTAATACCGCAGAACAAATGAAGATGACATCCGAATCGTGGTGATACACGCGATGTGATTGTTTTGGGCGCTGCGCCTCACACCCTGCCAAAGGGGCCCGCCCCTTTGAACCCCGCTGGCAGCGTTGCACCCGCCAGACCACCTGCAAAGCATGCCCGTCACCTAACCTCGCATGAAGTAGCGGCACAGGAGTCTTGCCTGAAAACGCCAATAGAGGCTTGTCCATTAATCAAGTTGCTCGGCGGCATATCGTCCCCGCCGCCTTCGACAAGCTCAGGCAGCGTATCCCACTATCCACCTGCTCCCTGCCGCGAGGCATGCACCTCCCACAGTTTCCATACCGCTGCCTTCCCTTGCGGGTGCCTAGGGTGCAACGTCTAAGCTGGGGGGTGCGGGGGCTTTTGGGGGTAGGTATGTGTGGTGAGCCACCCAACCCCATATCATGGCGGTACCCCTACCACCAATGATAAGGAGCAAGATGATGGCTCACCCGGATG
>JBCDFA010000164.1:0-15761 GCA_039178835.1 Chloroflexota bacterium | reverse complement strand
TTATCACTTCAAGGGCAGCCTGACCCCACGCATTTTATTACCTCATTTACCGGCAGTCATCGGTTTGTACTGGATTATCTGGTTGAGGAGGTACTCTCCCGACAACCTGAGCACATCCAGACCTTCCTGCTGTATACTTCCATTCTGAACCGGCTTTCTGGTCGCCTCTGTGAGGCTCTGCTCAACGATTCTACGACTTCAGGGCAGGTAACGCTGGAATACCTCGAACGGGCCAACTTGCTGGTCGTTCCGCTCGATGATCAGCGCCAGTGGTATCGCTATCATCACCTCTTTGCTGATGTGCTGCAGACCCGTCTGATGCAGGAACACGTCCAGCATGTGCCAATGCTCCATCAGCGGGCGAGTACGTGGTACGAGCACCACGGGCTGCCTGCCGACGCCATCTACCACGCCTTTGCCGCCAAGGATTTCGAGCGTGCAGCAGGTCTGATTGAGTTGGCAGGCATCACAATGCGGAGCATTAAACAGGAAGCCACAATGCTTGGATGGGTGAAGCAGCTGCCTGACCAACTGATTCGCACAAGACCTGTGCTCAGCGTGGTAACGGCCTGGGCACTGCTGGACGGAGGGGAATTAGAGGCTGCCGAGTCCCGTTTGCAGGATGCGGAACGCTGGTTGAACACCACAACAACCACGCAAGTAGACGAGATGGTCGTGGTGGATGAGGTGCAGTTTCGGTCGCTACGAGCGTCAATCGCCAACGCACGGGCATATCGTGCCCAGGCACTCGGCGATATACCTGGCACGGTGATGCACGCTCGGTATGCCATCGATTTCTTGCCGGAGGATGCCTACTATGAGCGCGGCACAACAACGGCGCTCCTTGGTATCGCCTACTGGGCGAGCGGCGAGCTAGAAGCAGCCTACCAGTCCTTTGCGAATGGTCTGGCCAGTTTGCAGATGGGCGGCGGCATCCTGATTGTCATCGGTGGCACGATCATTCTCGCGCACATACGGATCGCGCAGGGGCGTCTGCACGATGCCATCAGCATTTGTAAGCAGTCATTGCAGCTCGCGACAGAGCAGGGCGCGCCTATACTGCGCGGAACGGCAGAGCTGTATATGGGCTTGAGTGAACTCTACTGCGAGCAGGGCGATCTGGAAACGGCCACGCAATACCTGCGAAGAGGAGAGACACTGCGCGAACAGGCGTCGTTACCCGGCTATGAATACTTCTGGTGTATTGCTCAGGCACGCTTGAAAGAAGCACACGACGATCTGGATGGTGCGATGGAGCGGCTGCACGAAGCAGAGAGATTGTATTACAAAAGCCCGATCCCCGATGTGCGACCCATTGCAGCGCTGAAAGCACGGGTATGGATCAAACAGGGCAAACTGGCTGAAGCCCTGGGTTGGGCACACAACCACAACATCTCCGTTGATGACGAACTCAGTTACCTGCACGAGTACGAGCATGTCACTCTGGCCAGAATACGCATTGCTCAGTATAGGCACGACCGGATAGAACAGGGTATACAGGAAGCGCTGGGGCTACTCGAGCGCCTCCTCCGGGCAGCGGAAGCAGGCAAGCGCAACGGAAGCATCATCGAAATTCTGGTCTTGCAGGCGCTTACGCACGAGGTACAGGGTCATAGCGACGCTGCGCTAGAGCCCTTAGAGCGCGCCCTGACACTGGCTGAACCAGAGAGCTACATCCGCATCTTTGTCGATGAAGGTCCTCCGATGGCACTTCTGCTACAAGCAGCCGCACAACAGCGTATCGCCCCAAACTATGTCGCTCGACTACGAGCAGCTTTTGGTGCGATCGAAGACCGCACACCCGTCACACAGCATCTGGTCGAGCCACTAAGCGAGCGTGAGATCGATGTGCTGCGCCTCCTCGGAACCGAGTTGAGCGGGCCCGACATTGCACGCGAACTGGTGGTATCGCTAAACACCCTACGTACTCATACTAAAAATATCTACAGCAAACTTGGTGTCAGCAACCGTCGCGCAGCCGTTCGCCGCGCTGAGGAACTCCATCTCCTATAACTTCACCACTCATCGACGACAGCCCTGGCATCGAGTTCGCTAGCTCGGCCAGGGTTTTGTGTTTTCCTCACCACCTCCCGACTCACAAATCACCACATGTGGTGATGACCACTCACCACATGCAGCGGTATCCTCTGGTCGAAGCAAGAAACAAACGGAACGATATGGCGTTCGTCCATATCAGAAACAGACACGAGGCATACCATGAATGAAACACACGCCTCAACAACAGATCACCACAAACCTGAGCTTGTTGAAATCCGCGTCAAAGGACACCTGGATAACCGCTGGGCCAATTGGTTTGAAGGCATGACCATCACGTTGGAAGACAACGGGAGTACCCTGCTCACTGGCCCAGTCGTCGATCAGGCTGCACTCCACGGGCTGCTCAAAAAAGTTCGTGATCTCGGCATCGCATTGGTCTCGGTCAACTGTGCCAAATCAAGCGGTGCAAATGCCGCAAATAGCACATTGCAAGACAAAACAAGCTCATACAACGGAGGATAACAGTGAATTCAAGTACGCAAACAACTGTTCACAAGGAGGCTGAGACTCCCGAAGCACCTAAGCACAAGGGCACCCCCAAACCCACGCCCAGAAAAGCACACGCCAGAATATCTACAGCAGATTGGTTGGTCCCCGCTGGACTGATCGTGTTGAGCATCGTCCCAGCCATTGGTGGTGGCATCCGCATGGCCGAGCTGACTGGTGGTGCGGAAATCACCCCAGACAACGCACGCTTCTTTGCGTCGCCACTGCCTGTGGTGCTGCACATCATCAGCGTCACGCTTTATTCCCTTCTGGGTGCCTTCCAATTTAGCCGTGGTCTCCGCCGCTGGGGGCCTGGCTGGCACCGTACCATCGGTCGGTTGCTGATCCCAAGTGGCCTTGTGGCCGCACTATCGGGTCTATGGATAAGCCATTTCTATCCCCTGCCAACCAGCGACGGTACGATCCTCTATGTGTTGCGCTTGCTGTTTGGATCGGCCATGGTTCTCTCCATTGCGCTTGGCGCTGACGCGCTCCGGCGACGGAACTTCGCCCAACATGGCGACTGGATGATCCGTGGCTATGCTATCGGCATGGGGGCAGGCACCCAGGTATTGACCCTGTTGTTCGGAACCCTCCTTCTGGGTACACCAGGCGAATTTGCCAAGGCGCTACTGATGGGCGCTGGCTGGGTTATCAACCTTATCGTGGCTGAGTGGATCATCCACAGACGAACAAATCGATCCAAACGTCCTGCTTCATTCACCCTTTCTCGCACACTGTAAGACTGTTTGAGATGTCATTTCAATTCAACCAAAGGAGCCTACAGATGAATACACTTGAACAGACCACCAAAACAGATATAAAAGCACTCCTCTCAACCCTGTGGATATTCTTTCTGCTCAACATACTTTTCCGCGACATTCATGAATTTGTTGCACCAGGGTTTCTCCAAGAAGCCTTGAATGGCACGGTCAATGGCGTACGAATCACAGACGAGCTTATGATGCTGGGCTGGATACTGGCAGAAATTCCGATTGCGATGGTGCTTCTATCTCGTATCCTGCCATATGGAGTTAATCGCTGGCCCAACATTATCGTAGGCATACTAATGATAGCGTTTGTGATAAGCAACGGAGCTGGTGATCCCGATGACTTACTTTTCGCAATCTCAGAAATTGTGGCGCTCGTGGCAATTCTCTGGTCTGCGTGGAGATGGCCGAATCCTGCGCGTCGTCTTACTCAAACAAATCAACCAAATCCCATACACTAGGAGGAACACCCATGAAAGCAATTGTGTATCACCAATATGGTTCGCCAGATGTGCTGCGGCTCGGAGAAGTCGTCAAACCAACTCCTAAAGATAATGAGGTATTGATAAAAGTGTATGCAACGACGGTAACAATCGCCGATTTTAGGTTACGAAGTTTTACGGTTCCACCGGTGATCTGGCTTCCTGCACGCATAGCGCTTGGTTTTACCAGACCTAAAAAAGCCATTTTGGGAGCAGAGTTAGCTGGCGAAATCGAAGACGTAGGCCACAATGTGACACGCTTTAAGCAAGGGGATCAGGTGTTTGCCTCGACTCTGCCGCATTTTGGTGCCTATGCTCAGTACAAATGCCTACCCGAAGATGTCGCTATAGCCATCAAACCGTCCAATATAAGCTATGAAGAAGCTGCCGCCCTTCCGATTGGGGCACGTACCGCATTGTACTATCTTCAAAAAGCAGGCATCCAGCCCGGTCACAAAGTGTTGGTCTACGGCGCATCGGGCAGTGTTGGAACCTATGCCGTACAACTTGCGAGATACTTTGGCGCAGACGTGACGGGGGTATGCAGCACTACTAATCTGGAGTTGGTCCAATCACTCGGAGCCAATCACGTCATTGATTACACGCAAGAGGATTTTAGCCAAAGAGGCGAGCAGTATGACATTGTGTTTGAAGCCGTCGGTAAGAGTTCGTTTGCAGCCTGCAAAAGAGTGCTAAAGGAAGATGGTGTCTATGTGAACGTCGTCTTACCTTTCCCAGATCTTGAGATGTTATGGACCACAATCACAAGCAACAAGAAAGTCATACTTGGGGACAACATCCCTGAAAAGGCCGAAAACCTCACCTTTCTCAAAGAGCTTGTCGAAGCAGGAACGCTCACGCCAGTCATTGATAGATGCTATCCGTTGGAGGAGATCACCGAGGCGCACCGTTACGTTGATACCGGGCGCAAAAAGGGCAATGTGGTCATCACAGTGGAACACCAGAAACAAGTCTAGCACATCATTCAACACTAAACTTATCTATCCTGATTTTCGTAGCAAGATCAGGATAGGCAAACAGCAAACGCCTCCGCCTTACTCAAACTCCCCTTTATCCTTGATAGAACCAGATAGAGGGGCATTTGTCTTGGAATAATAGCAGCATTATTCTCTCCATACAAAACGTTTAACCACCATCAGACAGCAACTTGGCCGCGATCAGTAGTTTCGTCGGGGTTTATGAGGGCATCAACCTAGCCTCTTTGACAGTAACATACTAAACATGTATATAGATAGTGGTGTTCCATAATCACGATTACCCATAGCAACAATTGGAGGCTAGCACTTTATGACCAAGCTCACTATTCAAAAGCCCACACTGCTTCTTGACCCAGTTAAGGTCCAATCGAACATCAACAAGATGTCAGACAAAGCCCAGCAAAGTGGTGTTCGTTTTCGCCCACACTTCAAAACCCACCAATCAGCGCAAGTTGGAGCGTGGTTTCGAGCACATGGTATCGAGGCCATTACCGTCTCGTCGGTTGATATGGCCACCTACTTTGCGAACCATGGCTGGCAAGATATAACCATTGCTTTTCCAGTCAACATCCTTGAGATAGAGCAGATCAACCAATTGGCACAGCGCATTCAGCTAGGGTTGCTTGTCGAGTCGATAGAGGTGGTGCAGTTTTTGGCCGAGCATCTGACAGCACCAGTTCACGTCTGGATGAAAATCGATGTGGGCTACCATCGAACGGGGATTACCTGGACAGCACCAGAAGCATGTATGGCTGTGGCCAAAGCGATTGAGGCCGTTCCACACTTGTCGTTCAAGGGCTTGTTGACCCATTCAGGTCATACCTATGCTGCCCGTTCCAAGACACAGGTCGAAGCTATTTATCAAGAAACTGTCACAAGGATGAAACACATCCAGGAACACCTGTCTGCAGCCGGTTTGGGGCAGGCTGAAATCTCGATTGGCGATACTCCTAGTTGCAGCGTGGTCGATGACTTGAGCGCTGTTGATGAAATCCGTCCCGGTAACTTTGTCTTTTATGATGTCATGCAGCTCGAAATTGGTAGCTGTACAGAGGCAGAAATTGGCGTGGCTGTGGCTTGCCCAATTGTAGCCAAACACCCAGAACGCAATGAGCTTGTCGTGTATGGAGGTGCCGTTCATCTCTCCAAAGATGCTATCGAGGTGAATGGAACAAGGATATTTGGCTACGTGGCCCTGTTAGAACATGAGGGATGGGGGGCGTCTCTGAGACAAGCGTATGTCTCTGGGATATCACAGGAACATGGCTTAATCAGAGTCGATAGCGACATCTTTGATCGTTTCAACATTGGCGATATTATAGCAATTTTACCGGTCCATTCGTGTTTGACTGTCAACCTGTTACGCAACTATCTGACCACAACAGGAGAAGCATACATGCCCTGAAGTTGCTCATACACACCACGATACGATCAGGCGCTGCCAGATAAGGCTATAACACGAGGATGGCGGCGCCTATTGAGTCTCGAAAAATCTCTCTACTCTGGATAGCCCCCAAAAACGTGTGCATACGATGTAGCAGTGTCCATTCAAAGGCACACTAGAGCAGTAGCACACTCATCCAATACATCACCATTATTCAAAACAACACCTCTAACCAACACCAAAGTGTCTATACCTGAACACCTTGCTACAGGTATGGTAGTTACACGTTGAATACATACTGCATTCAGTGATAACCAATCTACCAAAGGAGCATACAAATGAAAAGATCACAAAAGATGGGAGGCATTGCCGCGATCTACCAGGCAGCGGCATACGTGGCAGGCATGGTGTTCTTTCTCCTTGTAATGGACTACACTGGTGTGGTTGATCCTGTGCAGAGAGTAGCTTTACTTGCGGACAATCAACTCAGCCTCTACATCATGAATTTGGTCATCTATGTGGTATTCGGTATCTTTCTCGTCGTTTTGACACTGGCACTCCACGAACGGTTAAAAACGAACGCACCATCCCTCATGCGGACAGCAACAGCCTTTGGCCTAATTTGGGCAGGTCTTGTCATTGCCAGTGGCATGGTCGCAAATATCGGCACTGGTGTCGTCGTCGATCTCTACGAAACAGATCCGACACAGGCTGCGATGATCTGGCTGGCCATTGACACGATAGTTGAAGGAATAGGTGGTGGGAACGAGATTGTTGGCGGTTTGTGGGTGCTGTTAGTAAGCTGGGCAGCTTTACAGACAGATGGTCTTCCCAGAGTGCTGAACTATCTGGGTCTCGTAATTGGTTTGGCAGGTATCGTTTCAGCCATTCCCGCTTTTGGCGACCTTGGAGGAATAATTTTTGGACTAGGTCAAATCGTGTGGTTTGTATGGCTGGGCTTCGTCCTGCTCCTCAGTAAAACACAGGCAACAACACAACACCCAGACCTGCTCGTACCACATCATAGCACGGGCAACTAACCTTTTCTAAGTAAAAACTAACATAAAGGATTATTTATGAAAGCAATTGTACACCCACAATATGGATCACCCGATATACTTCAATTCAAAGAGATCACCAACCCAACACCCAAAGACGATGAAGTACTAATCAAAATTCACGCAGCGTCCGCCAATCCACTTGACTGGCATCATATGAGAGGTGCACCTTTCCTCGTTCGCACCCAGATGGGATTGCTCAAACCCAAAAACTCGATGCTTGGCGCTGATATTGCTGGGCAAGTTGAAGCCGTTGGCCGCAACGTCACCCAGTTTCAGCCAGGTGATGAGGTGTTTGGGAGCATACTCACAGGTGGATTTGCCGAGTATGCCTGTGCGCGTGAAAAAGAATTGACGTTGAAACCGGCCAATATATCGTTCGAGCAGGCTGCAGCAGTCCCTGTGGCGGCTCTCACTGCCCTCCAAGGTCTGCGCGATAAGGGGAATCTCCAACCAGGACAGAAGGTATTGATTAACGGTGCATCGGGTGGCGTGGGAACATTTGCCGTACAGCTTGCCAAAGTGTTTGGTGCAGAGGTGACGGGTGTGTGCAGCACCAGGAATGTGGGCATGGTGCGCTCGCTTGGGGCAGACCACGTCATTGATTACACCTAGGAAAATTTTACGCATAATGGGGAACGATATGACCTTCTTTTTGACAATATGGCCAATCGTTCTGTTTCAGAATATCGACGCTCATTAGGTCCAGAGGGCAAGTGTGTTGTTGTTGGATTTTCAAGTCTCCTACATATATTCCAGGTAGTTCTCCTCGGATCGTGGGTGGCAAAAACAAGTGGTCAAACCATCGGTCCAATGCTGGCGAATGTGAAGCAACAGGATCTCATTTTTCTGAAAGAACTGCTAGAAAGCGGCAAAATCGTCCCTGTTATTGATCGATGTTATCCATTCCAGGATTTGCCTGAAGCAATCCGGTATCTGGAAACCGGACGTGCTCGTGGCAAAGTGGTCATCGGTATAAGACATTCAGAGAAAACATAATAGTAGTGCTTTTTATCCTACGGCATAATAGTAATTAAGGGGGTTAGGTCATGAATCGAGAAAGTATGCTCATCGAAGCGGAGGATCTGCTTGCCAAAATAGACGATCCCAATATTCGTGTGTACGATGCCACTATCTTGTTTTTCAGACAGGAATCGGAGCCAACGGCGTATGATCAGTATCTACAAGGTCATATCCCTGGGGCGGCCTTTTTCGACCATCAACATTTTTCTGATCCAAACAGCGATTACATGTACATGGTGTTGCCCGAAACGGATCTGGCCACACAGATTGGCAACATTGGCATCGCTGAAGATACAGAAGTTATTTTTTATACGAATGGATTACTGCCATCTGCAACCCGTGCCTGGTGGATCCTCCGGTACGCCGGACATAACAATGTGCGCGTGCTCAACGGGGGGTTGGCTGCATGGCAGAAGGCTGGTGGAGATATCGAACAAGCACCACGGCAATACAAAGCAGCGGTGTTTGAGGGTCACCCTCAACCAGATATGTTTGCGAGCAAAGAGGAGGTCGAGGCAGCGATGCAGGATAGTGGGATATGCACAGTAAACACTTTGCCCCTTGAAAGTTATCGAGAAGCACACATCACTGGTTCTTCCTGTCTACCATGTGTGGATTTGATGCACGAAATGGCTTCTTTTCTGCCAACCGATCAGATCGCAAACCGATTGAAAGAAGAAGCCCAGCATACTCGCATTATTGCCTATTGTGGTGGTGGTATCGCCGCGACAGTGAACGCCATGGCGCATTTAATGGCAGGGAATACAAACGTTGCAGTGTATGATGGGTCGATGAATGAATGGATAGGTGAAGGACTACCAATCACAAAAGATGGAAAGGCGTAAAAGCAGCTTATTTGCCTTCAAGTCAACACTACTCCTGACCAGGAGTTCAGCACACAATTGCGGGGCGACACCTGTTGCCCTCAATTGTATCTCGCCTCACCCAATGACCTCCCCAAAGAAGTTCAATACTATCATGACGAAATAGTACTGAGTATCTGCTACAGTATCTACAGCTACGTCAATCTCAACACCAACAAGTTCGACACCATTTTTGTTATACTATTAGGAAAGTTGATAATATATCGCATTTTGCCAGTGGAAGACAATAGAAATCACACACGCTGGGCTCACCCCAGACACATTATCAAGAATTAGCAGTACCATTTTGCTTCTACAATGCAATCAGGCCCTAAACATCACACAGTACCAAACCTATATTGATTGAAACCATCAATTATAAGAATAGGAACTACTATGAACGAGGGCGATAACAAGGGATACGGCATGGAAAGCCAGCACAGTAGAGCTAACACATATGACACCTACGCACAAATGCGTAAGAAAAGTCCCATTTTGGCCGTAGATGGATCTGGCACCAGAATATGGTGGGTGACCGGATTTGAAGAGGCCAAATACATTTTGTCAAATCATAAGCAATTTGTGAAAGACTATCGCAATACCCTGACGAAAGAAGAAATACAACAACTAAGACCAGAACCAGAGTTGTTCCAACTTTTGAGCTACAGCCTGCTTGGCATAGATGCACCCGATCACACGCGGTTGCGTGCCCTTGTTAGCAAAGCATTCACACATCGTCGCGTGATGTCATTACAGCCACGCATTCAGCAAATCGCAGACGATCTCATTGACGCATTCCCGGTTGATGGAGAATTTGATCTGATTGATAGTTTTGCTTTTCCATTACCGATTATCGTCATCTGCGAGTTATTGGGAGTTCCCATCGAAGATCGGAATCAATTTCGGATGTGGTCAAATACTTTTGTTGAAGGTAGCTCTACCTACGCCCAGGAGATGATAGAATTTTTTCAGTATATTGCACAACTTGTGGCAAAAAGACGTGATACACCACAGGATGATCTCATCTCAGCACTTGTTCAAGCAGAAGAAAATGATCAGCGGTTAAATGAGCAAGAAATAGACAGTATGATTGCTTTACTCATCGTTGCAGGACACGAGACAACCGTCAACCTTATTGCAAATGGAATGTTGGCCTTACTACAACATCCTGATCAGATGCGGCGCTTACAAGAGTCACCAGACTTGATTGAAGCAGCAATTGAAGAGTTCTTGCGCTATGATGGCCCTGTCGAGCAAGCAACCCCACGTTATGCCGTAGAAGATATCGAAATTGGAGGACATGTGATCAAACGTGGCGAAACTGTTATGGTAGTACTGGGGGCTGCTAACCGCGATCCGCAACAGTTTGCAGACCCTAACAACCTAAAGACCACACTACAAAATAATAAACATCTTGGATTTGGGTATGGTGTCCATTTTTGCCTCGGCGCTCCATTGGCACGCCTGGAAGGTCGCATCGCCATCAACACCCTTATTCAACGCATTCCCCACATCCAACTGACCGTTCCAGTATCAAAGCTAACATATCGGAACAGCACAATCCTACGCGGTTTACTTCGCTTGCCTGTCCGATTACATACTAAACCTGAACGCACCTAAAACACCACATCACAAGCTGTAAGTAGCCAGCGCGGCTACATCGCCTATGTGAAACAAACCAGAACTAAAGTGGACTGACCAGATAATGCTTTCTTGCTAGCGATACATATCTTCAGCAGGCAGCGCTGGACGTGGCAGCAAGCCAGCTCGTTCTGCCACCAGAGGTATCGACTTTGTCCAGTCTACTGACATAATGTGGACACCCTGCACGCCTTCAAATGACAACACTTCCTGAGTCAACTCTGCTGCGATACGAATACCTTCCTCTTCAGCATCGCTGGCCTGCTCCATACGCTCGACAAGCCACTCAGGCACCCGTGAACCTGGGAGATGATCCCGCAGGAAACGAGCCGATTTTGCCGAGCGGACCACCATAATACCAGCAAGAATATATGCTTCTTGATGCAGCCCTAGTGTCCGGGCATCGTGCATCCATTCCTTAAAGCGCTCTGCATCAAAGATAATCTGCGTTTGAATAAATTCAGCACCTGATTGAATCTTGCGCTCCAAACGCGCAATACGCTCAACATTAGGATTCGCAACCCCGCCAACGAAGAAGTGTGGCGCCGTCTTTAATGCAATACCAGACTGGAAGGATTGCTCGTCGCGCAATGTTCGCATAATCTTGATCAACTGAAATGAGTTCAGATCCAAGACGTTTTTTGCTTCAGGATGGTCACCAATACGTGGATGATCCCCCGTCATACACAAAATATTGTTGATACCACACACGGCAGCACTCAAAGCATCAGACTGAAGTGCAATGCGATTACGGTGTTGACACGTCATTTGCATAATAGGCTCAAAGCCAAGCTGACGCATAATCACACCAGCACCCAACGCCGACATACGACCAATGCCACGTTGGTTGTCTGTCAAATTGATCGCATCGACACTATCGGCCAAACGCGAGGCAATACGATCCAGACTCTCGCGCGAGGCTCCCTTCGGTGGTGCTATTTCACCCGTCACAACAATCTGGCCAGCGCGAAGGCGACGTTGGAAATCACTAAATACAGTCATTGAACAATCTCCCGCACCGCTGCTATCACAACAAAAAGCCTCTCACCGCACGCGAGATGAGAGGCGTTACAATACCATCATCTTTCTGATGTAATAGCCACGTTATTGCTTTACACATTACATCGAGTTTTAGTTGATCTACGGTTATTTTCGAGTATAACACGCACGATATAGCGTGTCAATCAGTTAGAAATGCCGGGTTACTTGGCCATCGAATTCGATTGAGCAAGCATATGTTGCTGGTAGACACCCTGGTATTGCTCAGGTAGATTGGTAGCAATATGCAACATCATTTCTTCGGTCAATTGGTCCATGTGAGCTTTGGGAAGCGTTGAGTCTTCCGCCTTTGGGTAATACGGTTCACCGAAATGGACATGGATCGGTTTGCGAGAAAGGGCACCACCAGGCCCATGCTCAGTACCCTGTAGTGCGACTGGGACGATGGGGCAGCCACTTGCAAGAGCTAGGCGTACAGCCCCACCACGGCCATGCTGGAGACCACCAGTTCGACTGCGATGGCCTTCGGGAAAAATAATAACAACGGCTCCCTGCTTCAAGGCTTGAATCGCGTCATTAAGTGCTGCCGTATCACGTTTGCCACGTTGAATGGGAATAACCTGCATCTGTCGCAACCACCAGACTACAATCGGATTTTTGAAGATTTCGCTCTTGGCAATCCACGAGGGGCGATAAGCTAGTGGTAGTGAAGCACCAATAACATGAATGTCAGTCCAATCAAGATGGTTCGACGCGAGGATCATTCCAGTTTGGCGGCGTGGTGGTAAATTCGATATGCCATCAACACTCCAGCGAAACCATAAACGACGACTGATGGCGAAGGATATCCAAAGAAACAAATACATTAATGCGCCCAACATATGCTCTCCATAGATTCATGATGATCGGTTTGTTGATATAAACGATACCTAGCTAGCGTTATATCACATATCAATACCTAATTGAAGTGAATAAACCAGATGACCGCCGAGCCAACCATCGATCACAATTAATGTAACCCCGATACCAAGCCGCGTAAGATAAGCCTTTCGCAGGGACTTATCATCGAGAATCGTAGGATTTCGTCGACGGAGCTGCCATGCTTGCCAGTACACGACGACCAGCGCAACCCCAACCGCAGCGTGTGCGTTAATCCACCCAAGCGCATCCGTACGAGGGTTTGGGATACCGACCAATTGTCGTCCTGCATCAATAGTTCCTGTCAACAGTGCAGGAATGGTTAGTAACAATCCTAACCACAGACAGTGGTATGCTGCTGTTTCAAGTGAACGTTCACCACGTCTAAGATAAAGTACCGTTAAAATAGCATTCCCAATCAGTAATCCAATTGGGAGATGAACTGTTGCGGGATGGAATGGATACATAGATCTAAAACCAGGATACAGTTGCACTATACCCTGGTTTCCTCATTTATACGCACAAATCGCATTTATTATAGCATGGCCTACACGAATTGTTACCGTCCCTTGCCAACAATACTCAACCAGCGCTCATGCGGCGCAGGTTGCGATTGAAGATCAACGATAACTGTCTTTTCCTGTTCAAGAGGATCATTACTCATAATCTGGAGCCTACCACGATAGGTTTCTTCTGACATCATACGCATCCAGCGCAGGTCAACCGTAAGATTCTGCTTTTCTCCTGGCTGGAGCACACCCTCGACCGCATCAGTAGACATCCATAGAGTTGAAGCAGGTTGAGGACGCATCTCAATAGCAAGGCCATTCGTAATCGGTGTATCGCTACCACACCCAACACTGTTGACATTGTTCGGCGACCGTTGAACGCCAACACTCAATTGAGAAGGCAACGGGGCCAGATCACGATATTGGAATACAATCCGTCCATCACTATGTAAGAGCACCTGGAATGTGTGGGTGGCTGATCCACTGCTGAGAGGGACATCTTCATAATTGAGTACAAAGACTTTTCCACTCTCTGTTCCTATATTGCCATAGCGAATCTTGCCCCCACGTGATGGATCAAGATCGGCACGGAATGGTGCAATCGTGTAAAAAGTAAACTCCATGTCAGGAAGACATTGACTTACCAGTCCATCGTATGCAAGTGGCTGATTAAATGCCAGCATCCCATCGGCAGAAACCAGTGTTTTCGTCACCTGATAACCATAGAATGGGAACTTGATACCCAGTGGCACACTGGCATTAAACCCATCATCTTCAAGTTTCAGCGTTGGGGCACTCGATGGTAAATTTATCCATTCATATGTTGGCCCACCAGGCTCATCACTCCGCCAGATTGCAAACTCATCTTTTGGTATTTGGACATTATAATAAAGGGGACGCGTACCTGTGTTCGAGATCGGTATCGTTACCTTTCCACTATCAGCAAGCGAGATGCTGCGTGAGAGGTTTGTCGCAGCAGGGGTCAACCGTGGCTGGTCAGGCGCCATCGCCAGATTGATCTGTTGATCACCTGTCACCACAATGCGTTGTTCTTTGACCAAAAACGATGATGCCTTCGCGACGAGTGTATAGGTCCCAGGAGCAAGCTGTAGCGAATAGAAACCACTGGTATCAGTAGCAACAGTTGCACCATTCTTTACACCCACATCTGCCTGAACTGGTGCACCCGTGTCAGAGGTTACCCGACCAGTGATGGTTGCCTGTTCAGCTGTATTCGTCACACGCATTACCACGTTTACTTCCTGAGGTTTTTCACTCAGGCTTGCACCATACACCAATAATCGCGCATTATAGGTTCCTGGTCCGGTCACACGACTCGCATCCAACACCACACGCAGTTCCGCATTGGCACGATTGGGCATGTTTTGCACCAAGGTAGGTGAGTCGAGCCACGGTACATCGACACGTGCGCGTTGCACCGCATTGTACGCATCGACCAGACCATGGCCATACACATTGTTGGGTTCACCAGCAGGATCGTCACAACGATCATCATTGATGCGTTTCGCACTCTCACGCAAAATACGGTAAGTTTCATCGTAGTCGCCAATCAATGTCGGGTTAGCTGACCAGATGAGTGCAACCACACCCGTCACGGCTGGTGCTGCCATCGAAGTCCCTTGTAACACCTGATAGGGTGTTTCATCATCAGGCATAGTCGAAAGCACACCCTGCTGAAAACTTTCATAGGTACCAGGCGCCACAAAATCTGGCTTTAAGTCACCTGCTTTTGAAGGGCCAAGCAGACTAAAATCGGCAATTGTGTTATTGAAATCCGTCGCCCCAACGGCCACGACATCGGGATAATCACCGGGAGACCCAACGGTACGGCACACTTGCTGTTTCAGTGCATCGGTGTTGCCAGCAGCAAAGATGGGGAAAATACCTGCGGCACGCCACGCTGCCGTATAACCCGCATACCATGTATCACCGCTTGTACCAGACCAAGAATTGTTGATAATCATCGCACGGAGATCTGGGCGCGGTTGATTACCATCAACGTCAGTTGGGGCCAGCAGCCATTGTGCTGATGCAATAAGGTCGCCTTCTGTACAGAAAGAACCATTACACCCTTGTGCTGCCATCCATTCTGCTCCGGGAGCCACACCAACTGTAGGGCGTTTGGAAGCCGCATTACCAACACCAATTATGGTTCCCATTGTATGCGTTCCATGACCATTGTCATCAAACGGTGTTACCTGCTCACCCTGTGGATCAAACCAGTTATAGTTGTGCGAGAGACGACCCGATTCTCTATAGCCACGATACTGTTTAAGTAGCCCTGGATGATCGTAGCGGACACCTGTGTCAATGTTGGCGATCACCACACCTTCACCGTTAACTCCAAAATCCTGCCATACACGATCAGCATTAATACGGCGAATGTGCCAGCAGATCGGATTATTGGGTTGATCAGGGCTACAAAGCTCTTCTCCTTCCGACTGCGTAGTGCTGGCAACTGATGGCACCGTAGTTATGCGGTTGGCACGCACCACCGCAACCTCGGCACGACCGGCCAGTGCCTGTGCATCAGAAAGCGTTCCATTTACTT
>JBCDFA010000163.1:0-15766 GCA_039178835.1 Chloroflexota bacterium | reverse complement strand
CGGTGAAACAATCGTACAAGGTCTTTATGCCTTTGTTATTAATCTAGTTTATTTCATACCTTACATCCTTCTAGCAATAGTGTTTAGTTGCATCCCAGGGATTCTCGGGGCAGGCGGGGATTCTGGGGAAGCAATAGCAGGATTATTAGCACTATGCTTGATACCAATTTACTTCATAGTAGCTTTGGCTTCGGCGATAGTGGCGTATGCTGGTCTAGCACGTTACATCGTAACTGATAACTTGAGCGAAGCTCTCAAAATAGGTGAAGTCATCTCAACTGTCCGTAGTAATCCCAAACCATGGTTCATGCTTTTGCTTATCGTTTTCCTGGCAGGTATCGTTGGTAGTTTAGGTATCATTGCTTGTGGTATCGGCATGATATTCACAGCTTTTTATGCTTACTGTATTATGGGCCATGCACTTGGTCAGACAGTTGCCCAACAAGGTACAACCAGTTCCTACGTACCTGACATGCCCGGATATGATCCCCAATAAATCAATCACAACATCGATAAACTGTAAGCGGAGTCTCGGCTCCGCTTTTCATGTATCAAGAGGAAGGCTAATGATCAGGTATGCACCCAAACATCATAGATCCCACCAAGAAACATTGATCTAAAGCAGATAGATGTGTATTTGTGCCAATCGACCTGAGTGTAAGTGGATATATAGGCTTCTGCTCACACAGACATCGTCTTTCTAATCAAATGCAGCGTACTTACAGAAAGGACAATCTCGATGGACATCGGCAAAGCGATCAGTTATGTGTTTAACGACGAACGGTGGGTCACCAAAGTGCTCTTGGGAGGGTTAATCATTGCTATCCCCATTCTCAATTTTGCAGTAACAGGATACGTATTAAAAACCGCACGAAATGTTGCCTATGGCAATCCACAACCACTTCCTGAGTGGGGGGAGGATTTTGGTGATACATTTATGCGAGGGGTGCATGGCTTTGTGATTAGTTTAGTATATGCGATTCCTTTGATTATTGTGGCTTTGCTCCTTGTTTGTATAGTAGCGATTGCTTTTGGTGGAAGCGAAGAAACAACAGCGGCCTTTGAGCTTATCTTAAACTGTATCGTTTCTCCGCTCATTAGTATCGGGGGTTATATCACCTTGCTGTTCGTCTATGCTGCCTATGCTCGCTATATTACATCTAACTACACCTTGAGTGAAGCATTGAAAATAGGTGAGGTTATTTCCACTGTTCGCAGTAAACCGAGCCCTTGGCTGATTCTACTCCTCGTCTACTTTGTTTCATCTCTGGTGGTTCCCTTTGGTCTGATAGCTTGTCTTATCGGAGTTTTCTTTGTAGCTTTTATTGCCCAATGCGTTCCTGCACATATCCTTGGTCAAATCATTGCCCAACAGGGTGCGGTCAGTACTTATACACCTGATATGCCTGGATATGATCCATCCTAATAAAGCACGCTCATATTATTGATACGACTAAGTGGAGCACACGTGCTCCGCTTTTCATTTATAATGGGGGGGAAATAGACTGATCCTGTCAGCATAGCTATTTCCTGTGGGCTGTACAGATGGAACATATAGGAAGGAGTGTCAGCATTGCCTATACCTTTTCATCGTGGCTTTCATCCACGTGAGTTTATGTATCCTTCCAATCTACTCACGATGGCTCGTGTCATGTTACTCCCTTGCGTCATGCGGGCTATGCATCAGGGCAATGGGCAACAGGCACTCACAACACTCGGCATTGCAATGCTGACCGATGCACTTGATGGGCCTGTAGCACGCCACCGTCAAGAAGTTTCACCATTGGGGAGCATACTTGACCCTATTGCCGATAAACTTTTGATTGATACCACCGCAATCACCCTTTCACAAACACGCCAGTTTCCATGGTGGGCCACCGCATCACTCGTTGGGCGCGATCTGGCCATTCTGCTTGGGGGCATGTTGGTATACCACCGTCATTCTGAAATTACTACCGCTCATGTAACAGGCAAAGCCACCACCATTGCGCTCACTATTGCCATGTTGCTCTATATCGCCGATGGTGAACGTAGCGGTCGACCAGCGCTCTACATTGCGATGGTGCCATTTTCTAGCTCACTCGTTTTTTATTTTCGCGGTTTCTGGCAAAGCATGTTCCCCTCTGAAAAAGTATAGGATGCTTTGCCTACGTTGACAAACCGTAGTCTTGAACCAAAAAGTGAACGGCTGTTATCAACCGTCCACCTTATCAAAACACATCTCTATGACCAAGATTAATCTGTGACGAGTACGACACGCACACTCATACCAGGGCGCAACCCTTCCTGTTCGTCGAGCGTAATACGCACTAGGTATGTACGAATATTGCCCTGAACAGATGCTGTTGGTGCGATATAACTCACTTCACCGGGAAAAATTTCATCAAGAGCTTCTGCGCGAACTTCGGCAATTTGGCCCTCAACAACCTGTGCAATGTCTACATCGCTAATTTCAACATCGACATGGAGTTTTTCTACATCGACAATGGCAATAGCCGCGCCATTTGGCACAGAGCTTGGATCACCAGGATCGATGTTTACTTCTGATATAATCCCATCAAAAGGTGCGCGAATTTCAGCCTGCTCAAGATTAATCTCAGCTAAGCGTAACGATGCTTCAGCCTGGGCAATTCCGGCATCAGCCAACTCAATCTGTGATGCATTCGGATTTGGGTTCAATCGATCCCGTCCAGCTACGGCCTGCGCCAAAGCTGATTGTGCTCCTGCAATTTCGTCAGGCTCAGCGCCTTCCACGAGTTGATCAAGTTGGGCCTGTGCCTGCACGACCTGTTGTTCAGACGTTTGAATACCAACAATCTCGGCTTTACGTGACTCTTCTGCAGCGATCACTGCCTGATCAACAGCCTCTTCAGCCTGACGAAGGGCTGATTCTGCCTGAACAAAGGCAGCATAGATGGCCTCACGTTGTGAATTGACCACATCGTTCTCAACTTCATTACCCTGAGGATCGACACCAAGCACCGGCTGTTGGGGGTTCTGGCCCGTATCTTGTACAAACTCCCAGTCACTCTTGGCACGAGCATAGGCAGCCTGTGCCTGCACTAAAGACTCAGAAGATTGAATGACCTGTGCTTCAGCATTGGTTTTCGCAAGCGATAACTGATCGCGTGTTGATTGGAGCTGGGCCTCCGCCGCAACAACTGCCGATTGTGCCGAACGCAAATCTTCCTCTTCAGCACCAGCCTGTACCCGCTCAAGTGAGGCTTGGGCTTGCACAATCTGAGACTGCGCAGCGTTTACTTCCGCAGCACGTGGTCCTTCAAACAAAGAACTTCTTTGCGCTTCTGCACTATCGATAGAGGCCTGTGCCTGTTGGAGTTGCTGCTCAAAAGTCCGTAGATCAAGCACTGCCAGCACCTGATCTTGCTCAACACGATCACCCTCTTCGACAAAGACTTCATTCACTGTTCCAACTACGTTGAAGACCAGCGACGCGTCGCGTGCCGCTTTTACTTCACCAATGCCAGTTACACCTAGTGAGAACTCAGCGACAGGTTCAACGTCCGGTTCAACAGTTGCGGGGGCACGTGTCGGTCGTGGTTGTGGTGTTGCCTGAGCCTCTGGCTCTGCTTCTGCGTTACATGCAACTAAACTGATTGCGATGAGACCGATAAGAATACTGCTAAAGAGTCGTGATGGATTCATGTCATCCTCTAGCTGAAAATAGCGCTAATCTATTACGATGATTGATTGTCTGCTGGCCTACTCGATGCGTCAGGTGGTATTGCCTCACCATTACTTCCGCTGGCCGGTGTGTCATGACTGGTCGAACTCCCATTACTTCCGTTGGCCGCTGTATCGTGACCAGCGGCATTCCCGTTACTTCCATTTGTTTCAGATACTATTGTAGGCTTATGTGTTTCGATATCCGTCATATTGTTATTATTGCTTTGTGGCCCTGGCACAATCACAGATTGCGGGGCCTCAATACCCGCTCCCGAAAGAGCAAGCGCTGGCTGAGGTGCTCGTCGGAAGAGTCGTAAAATACGTTGAATAGTCGAGTCAAGCAAGCTATATGCAACTGGTACAACCAGCAACGTCAGAAACATCGACGTAAGTAATCCGCCGATCAACACTACTGAGAGCCCTCGCCGAAACTCACTTCCCTCCCCGAGGCCAATAGCAATCGGCACTGCGCCTGCTACCAGCGAAAGAGTTGTCATCAAAATAGGTCGAAGACGAATTGCTCCTGCCAACTCAATGGCAGCATGTTTTTCCATTCCTGATTCGCGCAGCCGATTCGTAAACTCAACCAGCAAGATTGAATTTTTCACCACTAGACCAAGCAACATAATCAGACCAATCATGCCAGTAATATCGAGTTCAATGCCGGTAATAACAAGCGCGAGGAAAGCACCGATAAAGCTAAATGGCATCGCCAGCATGATCAGGAATGGTTGGAGGAAGGAACCAAACTGTGAAGCCAGCACCATATACACAAAGAGCACAGAAAGCCCCATCGCAATAAACAGCGTATCAAAACCTTCATTCAGTGCTTCAGCATCACCTGCAAACCTCACTGTCACATCACTTGGCAGGTTGAGCGCGTCGATACCGGCGGCAATTTCGGCTTGTACTTCTGCCGCATTGCGCCCTTCCACATTTGCACCAATAAGGACTTCTTCCAACAAATCAGCTCGACGAACAGTTGTTGGGCTAGAAGCAAGTTCAATTGTGCCGAGGGTACTCAAGGGTACGTTGCCAGACGATGTTGGCACGGTGATGCTCTGTACATCACCAACACCAGCACGATCCGATGGCTGTAAGCGCACCACTACATCGGTATCCTCACCATCCTGACGCAAAACTGTTGCCTGGTCACCTTCAATAAGTGCACGAACTGAAGAGGCAATATCATCGTTCGTGAGCCCAAGGTCGCCAATCCGCGTCGGGTCTGCTTGAAATTGCAATTCGGGACGTCCAGGTTTATAGGTGGTATCAATGTCGACCAATCCAGGTATGGACTCAGCACTTCCCTGCAGTTCCTGAAGTATAGGAATCAACTCCTCGATGGGGCGAGTTGATTGAACACTCAATACTACATCACGACTCTGTACACCAGTGCCACTACCTGCAAAATCGGGTTGGCCTAACACAAGGAGTGGTAAGAAGGAAAGCTGTTCACGTAAACGCTCCTGAACAGGCGGTGTCAATTCTCCTTCATGCAAGCTTATAAATAGTTGTCCCTGTTCTGCTTCTCCTTGACCACCTACGCTGGTTTGTACAATGTCAACTGCCGGATCTGCCAGAATAATCTCTTCGGCCTGTCGGGCTAACTCGTCAGTAAATTCAAGTGGTGTACCCGGCTCAGTTTCAAAAGCCATGTTAAATTCCCCGACATCCTCTGCCGGGAAGAACGAGAACCGCAAACCAACACTTGCAATGACACCACTGAAAATAAGTATGACTACCGCACCAAAGACGATCAAAAGCCGATTAAACCTGCGCTTTAAACTCCAGTTCAGTAGTGAGCCATAGAAACGTGCCACACGGCCCAACTTTTCATTGGCCTCATCGGGTAAATCGGTATCACTACCGATATGCTCTGTTGACGGCGAATCGTTATCTTCCTGCTGATTCTGGTCCTGATTACGACGCTGGTTACGTTTAGTAAAATAAGCCGACATCATCGGCGCAAGTGTAAATGCTTCAAACAATGAAAAGGCCATTGCACAGGCAACGGTAATACCAAATGAGAAAAAGACGACGCCAGCGACACCTGATGTAAACGCAACCGGGACAAACACGGCGATGATCGTAAGAGTCATTGCCAACACTGGGAGCGCCACCTCTGCTGTACCACGACTTGCTGCTATCATCGGAGACTCACCAAGCTCAAGGCGACGGAAAATGTTTTCGCGGACGACAATCGCATCATCAATAACCAGACCAACACACAGAGACAACGCAAGCAACGTAATCAAGTTAATGGTCAATCCAAAGATGCTTATCGCAGCAAAGGTTCCAATAATAATGATCGGTAAGCCTACCAGCGTTACAATCGTATTGCGGAGATTACGGAAAAACAATAGCACAATAATGAAGGCTGCAACTGAAGCAAGCAGAAGTTCATGTATCGCACTCTCTGTTGACTCTTGCACCGCCTCAGATTGATCAAGTGGGATCACATAGCTCAGATCTGGCAGTTCAGCAAAAATACGCTCAAGTTCGCTTTTCACATCTTCTGCAACAGTAACAGTATTGCTACCAGATTGCTTCTGAATATCAATTGTAATAGCATCCTCACCGTTCAAACGTGAGTAGCTATCAACTTCAGCCACACCATCCTCAATGGTAGCCAGATCACCAACACGGTAAGGGGTATTAGTAATTTGTACCAGTGTAATATCTTCAGGTTCCTGAAGTAAACTGGGAGCACGTAAACTAACGTCGCGATCTTGCTCCGTGATACTTCCCAGTCCCAGATTGGTGTTTGCTTGACGGATAGCCTGTGTAATCTGTACAGGGAGAACTTGCCACGCCTGGAGTTTCGCCAGATCCATCTGGACATTGATCTGACGCACATCACCACCATCGACATCAACCGAACCAACCCCCTGAATACGCTGGAGTTGCGGAACGATATCATCATCAATAATACGTCGCAGTTCAAGCGATGAGTTGACACCACCATCCGTCACTGCCAGGGTGATGATAGGGGCATCATTAGGGTCGAAAGTAAAAAAGAGTGGGTCCTGCACATCACTGGGCAACTGTGGCAACACGGCATTGACCTGCTCACGCACGTCCTGCTCAGCTTGATCTATGTCAACATCTGTCTCAAACTCAAGAATGATCTGGGTAATACCCTCATTTGAAGTTGAGGTAATACCATCAATACCATTGAGTGTATTGAGATTTTCCTCAATCGGTCGTGCGACCTGCTCAGCCACACTCTCGGGGCCTGCACCGGGATATGGCACCGAGACAACGACAACCGGAACCGAAATATCAGGAAGGAGATTCACTGGCAAGCGGCTGTACGCCAGGAGACCAAAAACTACGATGGTCAACATCACCATCGTAATAAAAACAGGTTGTTTGATTGATACATCGGAGATAGGAATACCATTGAGTTGTGGTCGCTGTTTGGGTTGTGTCATTCACAAACCTGTCTTTCCGTTATGTCTGTGTCAATTGGGTAGATGTGGTCATGAGACAATCTTTACACATTATACTATTGTAACGCTACTATACAGTAAGGTTACTTTACTCGCAAGTAGTACTTTTGACGGATTTTGTTTTTTCACAGGGTGGTGTATATTTCGTTGTATAATCTGTGTATATTCTAAGAAATGAAAATGGTATTTGTATTGATGTGTAGATTATCCTCGCAACATCGCTCTTATCTACAGACCGACCAAAAGCACACACCATATGAAAAAGTAAGGTTGGTTCGACGATGAACTCACTCCGTCAGAGGAGACAACAAGTCCTCCGTGAAGAAATCCTCACTGCTGCCCATGAACTGTTGTCTAAAAAAGGATACGCATCGATGTCCATGGATGATCTCGCCATGCACGTTGGTATCTCAAAACCGACACTCTATAGCTATTTTGGAACCAAAGATGAGCTGATAGCGACCGCATTTACACGCGAAGTCCAGGCTTTAACAACCATGATCGAGTCTGAACACGCGACCGAAACGCCACTACAACGCCTGTCACTGTTACTACGGACTATTGTGGAAAAACAGATCCATCAACAAACACTTACCCTCAGACCAATTATGCCGGATCTATTCCATCTGATACGGAACAATACACAGGCAATGGAAGCGGTGAAACAGCTGGATACCACAGTCACAGCACTCATTCAAGAAGGTATGGATATTGGTGAAATCGATCCTGCACTTGATCGCACAACACTCGCCCACGCATTCTACTCACTCACCAGTGTCTTAAAATACGCCCTGTTAGACGAGTCGTACACCCCCGATCCAGAACAACTCACCAATACCCTGGTGACCTTCTTTCTCAATGGGGTACAGTCACAGGCCAAGATCGACCTCAAGTAAGCATTTCACGGAGTGATCGTTATCTCACGTTTCCAGTAGTAGTCAATCTGTCCATCTGGATCAGCAAAGGTGATAAATTGATTGCCACCTGGATCATAGAGACCCACTTCAAACGTGTAGACACCCGCCGGAATGTCAGAAGGGATTGCAAACATGCATGGCACCGGTTCAGCATCCGTCGCAGGCCAATGTTGCGGCGGTGCGAACCCCTCATCAAAAAAACGGTCCTCTTTGGCCTGTACAACACCATTGGCATCCACGAGGTTGAGGGAGAGTACTACCCCAGAAGCATCAACAGGCCCTCGCCCGTAGAGTCGGCACGGAAGTGTTTCGCCAGCAGCAATCGACGGGGGAAGTGGTTGACCAAGCAATTGTGTCCCTTCGACAGTCTGGTTTGGCGTAGGTGGCCCAGCCAGGGGGATGCGTTGAGTTCCATGCGCCATTGATATTTGCACCGCCACCACATCCTCAGGAAGTTCTGGCCAATCAACACGCACCAGCCCGCCAGTCAAATATGTCGGCAGCATAACCTCAGCCTGCTCAGTGCGGCCATCATCGTATTCGAGTGTCACCATCTGTGAATACCAGCGCGCATAGAAATGGTCACGATCAAGCACCAGTGGAAGAGGGGACTCAAGCAGCACGGTTTGCTCGCCATCTGTCGTTATCCAGCGTTCGAGCGTTAACGAGGGCTCATCGTCACGGGGCTCAATGGCCAGCAACACATCACCCATATCATCACTCTGAGCGACAACACGCACATCAGGCGTCGACTGGACACGCGCCCACCACGCCTCCCACCCACTCATCTGGTAGCGATGGACGACGACATAACGCACATCAAGCTCTTGCAGCAGTACCACCGCCCGTTGATCCGGGAACGTGTTCAGCATATCGCGCAACTCGATGTAGGCCTGTGGGAGGATACCACTACCGCTGTTGACCAGAGGTCGCCAGTGAAACGTCGAGAAATACTCATAGCGATGGGGCAGCATCTCGTTCGCATTCATCACCGGATATTCTAGGATAGCACCCGGCGGTTGTTGCGCCAACTCGGTGTAAATCTCTGGCAGCGGTTCGCCCACCAACCCTTGCGTCCCCCGTATCGAGGGTCCCCAAAAATCAAGCACTAATAATAACAGTATCACACTACCCAGCATCGGCGTCCATTTTGACCAACGTCCTGAGAGCTTGGAAAACAGGTACGCGATCCCGTAGCCAGCCAGAACCGCCAGCGCAAGTTGCATCAACATCGCAAAACGCGACGGCACTCGTGTCCCACTAAAGCCGGGCAGATGCTCGTAGATCCAGACATACAACGGCGATGGAATGCCTTCAGGTCCCTCACCAACGCGAATCGTCGGGCCAAGCGAGAGCCAGAAGGCGATGAGCGCCATCATTACATAGAGCAGGGCATCCGTGTTGCGCCAGCGTCGCACCGAAGCCACACCCAGAGCAGCCAGAGGCACTGCCAAAGCACCTGGAAACAGCGAATGCTCGGCAGCACCAGATGTCGCTGACTGGTGGTTGAAACGCCATAGACCATACTCAATACGCTTTTTTCGATCTGTGACCAGATAATTCTCAAGGCGTGCCCCACGGCGGTCATGCTCTTCGATAGAGCGTTCCAGATCGAGCACCTGCCATGCCTGCACCGTTGGCACAAGCACCGGCAGTGTCAGCGCAACGCCAAACGCACCACTCGCAACCAATGTCGCCGTCCCACGCCAGGAAAGCCCCCAGCGATAAGCTACCAGATGCCACAATAAAAACAGCCCAATCGCCAGTGCCAGATAGATCGCGTGATAAAACTCGGAGAGGACCTGGGCTGCATAGGCCACACCAATCAACAGACCAAGCCAAAGGGCCGTAGAAAAAGAGCGCTGTACCTGTTGCGACGCGTGTCGTCCATACACCTGCCAGAGATGATGCAACCCCCACAGCACCAGCGGGGTCCAGTAGCCACTCAGCAGGTTAAGGTGGAAAATATGTGCCTGGCGTACTGGTGCAAACGCATAGAGAATCCCGGCTGCCAACGCTGCCCAGCGATTCCCGGTCAATTGCTGGACCAGCAGCGCGGTAAATGTCCCACCCAGCACAAAACTGATGAGCACGCCGGCATTGTGCGTCAGCGCCTGATTGCTGAACAACCACTGAATCGGCGCGGTCAGGACCGCATTGGTGTACATTGGTTGATTGAGCGTGAGCGCCGCATCGAACGGATAGTTGGCGTTGGCCGCAAAGAGATTCGCGGGGTCGTTGAACAAGGCATGCTGGGTCCAGCGCAGTGTCCACAACTGATGGATGGGGTCACCACGATGCAGCATCACTTCACCAGCGATGAGGGGAAATGGCCAGAGCAACCAGACAGTCAGCAGGTTGTAGAACACCACCACGAAGGCTGGCCAGGCCAAGCGTTGCACAAACGACGGTTGTGGTTCAGCCGTATTCATTAGCGACGCACCGGGGATAGACAAGCGTCCAATGTTCGCAAGCGATGTACCAGACCAGCACCACCCAGGTACATTCCCCCATCAACATTGACACACCGACCACCCTGGTATACGAACGCTTCGGTGATGGTTTCGGGAGCCTGACCATTCATGTAATTGATAGGCGTATGCCCGTGCAGTATTTGTCTGCCACCGAAAGTGTGTAGTAACTGTGTTGCAAGTGCAACACCGTTCGCACGGCGGCTATCAAATATCAGCCGTGCGGCAAATAACTCAAGGAGATGATCCCACTGAGAGGGGGCATTGCTCTGTAAAAGCTCGTGTATTTTGGCATTGACGGTGCTGATCGACTGGCCAAATTGCAAATATATATCTGAGTCCGCATGAATCAACAGACGTTCCTGCACCAACGCCATAGCAGGGAGTGTGCTCAACCAACGGATATGGTTCGCTGACAATCGCTCCAAATCAGACTGAAGACCACCATTACGTCGCCATTCTTTGATCAGAAAATCCCCTGCTTTGTTCTCGCGTTGCTTGCTGAAACGGTGTGCCGCAAGTATCAATATATCGTGGTTGCCCAACAATGCCTGAACCGCACCGCCTACATTAGCCGCTTCGCCCTGTAGGCGCATTACCAGATCTATCACGCCAACGCCATCAGGACCACGATCACAAAAATCGCCCAGAAACCACACCGTAGCTGATTTGCCAATCCACCTGTCAGCAGCATCAATAAGCCGTGCGTTGCGTAACAGGCTTTGGAGTTTCGCTAGTTGACCGTGCATATCACTCAGTACATACACAGGTGCATTCATACTACTTCCTTCAGACATCTGATTCATAAGCTATTGTTTCTAGTGTATTGTTGATTGGTTGTAACACAACAGCAAGCGGAAGATAGACCTCGTCATAGATGCGTGTATAGTGTGCTGCGGATCGTGAATGTGGTGTAACCGATTGTGTTGGAACAGGTGGCGCCATGGTAATGCCGACTGCTTGCCCCGCGAGGTGCGCTGCGCCACATGCACCAGCCTCAACAACAGGTGATAACAAAACCTCTCGGTCGGTCGCATCGGCCAGGATCTGCGGAAAAATACGACTTTTGGCCACACCACCAATAAGAGTCAGCTGCTGTATCGGGCGGTCTGTTGCCTGCTCAATCGCCTCAGTGGTATGCCGCGACCAGTAGGCCAGACTTTCGAGCTTGGCACGCCAGATATCACCTGCCGTGTGCGACTCACGCAAACCCACCAATGCCGCACGATCAGTCGCTTTGCGTTGCGGGGTACCACTGCCGCGCAGGTAGGGCAACCAGACCAGACCACGTGCGCCCGGCGGCGACGCACTGGCCGCAGCATCAAGATGATCGTACACAGTTGAGTCGGCCTGTAACAATTCAGCCAACCACGCGAGCGCACCACCCGCCGCACTCAAACCACCCTGCGTAATATATCGATCTCTGGCGACGTGACAATAGTTGGAAAGGTTGTGCAGGAATGATTGGCCTCCGCCGTGGAATGTGCTATCTGGCGCGATAAAGGCAGCAGCCGTCCCAAACGAAACCAACGCCTGTCCCGGCTCGGTCACACCGACCGCCAGCGCACCACACAGGTGATCGTGTCCGCCTGTCACGACGGGAAGACCCACGAGCAAGCCGGTTTGCGCTGCTGCGGTTGCTGAGATACCCCCGATCTGAGAGCCGCTTGGATAAACGTTAGGAAACATATCTTTTGGTATCTCAGCAATACTGAGCAACTCCTGGGACCACTGACGGTTCCGCTGATCGAGCAGCATGGTACGTGATGCCAGTGAGTAGTCGGTTGCATAGACACCAGCTAAACGGTACAGTATGTAATCACCAACCGAAAGCCAGTATTGGGTGCGCTGAAACAACGACGGATGATGATCACGTAACCAGAGCAGTTTCATCACACCAAAGGGCGGACGGATGATCTGTCCACTGATGGCATGGGCCTTTACCGCATCTATTCGCGATTGCCAGAACTCAACATACGCATTGGCACGTGTGTCGTAATAGGTAATGATGGGAAACACCGGCTGCCCATGACTGTCAAGCGGCACTCCCGCCTCACCCATACTTGCTACAGCTACTGCAGCGAGAGAGTGCGGCTGTGGAAGTTGCTGCAAAGCACTCTGGATGCTCTCAACGACACCTGCCCAGAGCAACTCTGGATCATGTTCAGCCCAGTACGGTTGGGGACAGGTAACCGGAGTTGGGCGGGTGGCACGAGCAACGATCCGACTGTGCTCATCATAGATACACGCCTTGACCGACGTTGTGCCAATATCAAGCCCAAGTAGATATGTCATTATTGGCTGCTTATTCCCGTCCAATCGAGCGCAGATAATCAAGACTCATCTTTACACTCTCCAGCGGCGGCCGTGCACATCGATCCTGCTCGACAATGTAGCCAACGACCCCCACTTCATCACCTGCTGCGAGAATGGCCGGAAAATCAAGCGTTCCATGCCCGACCTCAGCGAATGTGCGTGTCGGGTCATCAGCCATATCCTTGAGATGTACAAGTGGGAGGCGGCCCTCAAGCCGATGAATAAGGGCAGCAGGATTATAACCAGCCAGAGCGGCCCAATACACATCAAGCTCAAAATGAACGAGAGTCGCATCCGTCTGCTCCATCAAAATCTCAAAGCCCGTTTTTCCATCAAAGGCTTGAAATTCAAAATCATGGTTATGGTAGCAGAACCCTAGCCCATGCTCCTTGCATTTTGCACCAATACGGTTGAGTGAGTCAGCAACACTGCGGTAATCGTCAGCACTGGTGCGACGTTCTGCAACGAGGTACGGACATACCACATATGGCACATCCAATGTCTGGATATCAGTGATAACCGTATCAAGTTCTGTTTCGAGGCGTTCCAACAAGATATGCATCCCTACCGGCTTCAAGCTAAGCGTATCAAGTTTGGTACGTAGTTCCTGTGCACTGTACGACCCTAGCATAACCAGCTCGACCGCACCATAGCCCATCTCAGCCACAGCACGCAGTGTTCTCGCATAATCAATCTCGATCAGATCGCGCAGTGTGTACAGTTGCACAGCAACCGGAAATTGTGTAGACACAATAGAATCTCCCTCGCTAATTGTATGTATCCTGTAAGCGCCATGTTTGACGAGATCGAGTTGCTTGTCAAGCGCGTAGATAATGATAAGTAGTACATACAAATCTCGGTCTAACATAAGATATTTTCTGTAAATAGATGTGGAATACACTATGAGTGCATCTGTTGTTATTATCGGCGCAGGTCTGGCTGGTCTTATATGTGCGCGTGAGCTTACCCGTCGTGGCTTTGCTGTATTGGTGATAGAAGCCTCCGACAATGTCGGTGGGCGGGTACGGTCAGACCATATGGATGGCTATATTCTTGATCACGGCTTTCAGGTGTTGTTTGATGCTTACCCTGCTGCACAACGCCAGCTTAATCTGCCACTGCTCGATCTGCATCCATTTGATCCCGGTGCCATTATCGCAACTGCCGGAAAACAAACGATACTCACAGACCCTTTGCGGGATCGTAATCTTGATGCGATTGTAAAAGCAGGGCTATCCAACGCCGCTCTGCCTACTGACAAACTTCGCACGCTACAACTCGTGTTTGAGCTACGAAACCAGACCATCGACCAGATTCTGGAAGGCGAAGATACTTCAACACTCGCTTATTTACGGCAACGTGGTTTTAGCGAGCAGATTATCAACACATTCTTCCGCCCATTCTATGGCGGTATTTTCCTCGACCGCAGCTTACAGACCAGTGCCAAATGTTTTAAGTTTGACTTCAAAATGCTGAGTGAAGGGCGCACAACCCTACCCGCACAGGGTATGGGACAGATCAGTCAACAACTTGCCCAGCCACTCCTCGCACACAATCGTATACGGCTGAACACGGCAGTAGAAGAACTCGTTGTTGACGGTGAACGCGTGGTTGGGGTTCAGTTGAGTCAAGGGGAAACTATCAGCGCAGATATTGTTGTTGCAGCTACTCCTGCGCCCGAAACTGCACGGCTTACACATCTTCCGATGCCTGAGGACGAATTACAGACAGTGACCTTGTACTTTTCAGGTGATGTTCCAATTTATCAGGGGAAAAAGATTGTCCTGAACTCCCACCCAGATGCCTTTGTAAACAATGCACAACTCCTTACAAATGTAGCCCCGACCTATGCACCACCCAGCAAACACCTGCTCAGTGCAACGGTGCTGGGCAATCCAAAGCTGGACGACACGGCTTTGGTCCGACGAACTCTTGCAGACCTACACCGCATGTTTGAGAATGATCACAAGGCACAGGCAGCATTGGCCCAGTACCAGCCATTACGTCTGTATCGTATTCCGTTCGCACAGTTCCAACAACCACCAGGACTACACCCGAATCTTCCAGACAACCGCACAACACGAACAGGATTATATGTAGCTGGGGAATTGACCGAGGCAAGTAGCCTAAATGCTGCAATGATCAGTGGGGAAAAATGTGCGGAGTGTATTGCTGAGGATATCCAGGTAAAAGCTGTCAGTCTATAATACACTGACAGCCACATATGTCTTTATCTAATGACTGGCATCCGGTGACTCAGTATACGTCTTTCCCAATTCAAGAGGTTTTACGGCGTAACTGTAGATTGAGCATCTCAACCATCACCGAAAATCCCATAGCAACTCGGGTATTGCCGCCCGTCTTCATCTTTCAGCCTCTCATGAATCTCGAAGGTGGCTTTCGCGAGGAGAAATAATCCACCACCTAACAAAATCAAATCTCTTCCAGAGATGTCACGCCCTACAATCGAGAAGAGTGGGGTCATAAGACTCGCAATGCAAATAATCGAAAGGAGTAGCAGGACATGTGTAACGAGCGCAAGGTTAAGTCCAATTTGTTGGGCATAGGCTTGTTGCTCTTGTGGTAATTTGCCAGCCAGAATGGAGATGAAGATTACATTGTTGACCCCAAGCACGTTCTCCAGCATCGTCAATGTAAACAGCGCGATGAGGTTTTCGTCTGTGAATAGACCTTCCATTGCAGTGTTCTATTGGTTTGAAGGAGATTATCTTTAGAGAAAAATAAAAAAGCACCAAGCCAATATCTGACTTGATGCTCTTAATGGTAGCGGCGGGTGGATTCGAACCACCGACCTTCGGGTTATGAGCCCGACGAGCTGCCACTGCTCCACGCCGCGCCAAGTGGGGCGCACCGACCTACTCTCCCAGTGCTATCTACACCAGTACCTTCGGCGCTCCCG
>JBCDFA010000162.1:0-16054 GCA_039178835.1 Chloroflexota bacterium | reverse complement strand
CTCCAGTTGATAATCACCGGAAGGTAAGTCCTGAGGAACACTAAATACCAATTCATTGTGTTTGTTGATTGCCACGATTGGTGCTTCGGTCAAATGAGTACTATCAGCAATGAAGAAGATTCCCTGCTGTGGATCTTGAGGATCAAATCGGAGCCGACTCCCGAGCACTTTCCCTAGGCCACCAGGGGTCAATTGCTTGTTTACTTCACCACTATTCACATCAACATATTCGAGTAGTAATGGCGATGATTGATTCACTACCACTTTCTCAACCTGTGCGTCGGCACGAATGGTAGAACGTAGTCGTGGGCTGATAGAGGCTCCTGCATCTACTTGATGACGTGCGGTGGTAAAAGCATCGGCAGGATTGTTAAAGACACCACGAATACTGGGATACACCGCCACAAACGGCAGGTTTACTCGCCAGCCCTCTGTAACCAAGGTTTCGATGGCACACGTAACTTCTTCTAGCACATGCAAAAGCGTCTCTTTGGGAAGAGTCGATCCCTGGTCGATCATACGTTCAGCCAGTGCATGGACATCAGCAATACCAGTTAATTGGATGTTGGCCGTATAATCGTTAGGCTTATACGAATGTTTATTTTTGTAGATAGCGTAGCGTATAGGCATCAGTCCATATCCTCCTGTAACACCAAATATGGTTCATGGATAGAGAAGTCTGTGTGGTAACACAATGCCATTGCATTGGCACTGTCAAGATGGTTGTACAAGAGACAGGTGATGAGTGCACCGCAGCGAAGGAGAAACAAGTACCCATCCGACAGGCAATATAATGGCTTGCGCGATCCTAGCATAACGGCCCATGCACAAGCCAGCATACTTTGATACTGTTTCTCACAAATATGTAGAACTGTCACCTAGTAGGACTTTTGGAAAGAGTTGAGGGGTATGAAGAACCGGAAAGGGCAGTATGTGAAAGATCAGTGCATCTTACACGTACTACCCCTGATTGTCGATAACACTATATCGCGATTACATTGCAGCCTGACGTTGCATGGCTTGTTGTTCCAACCGGGCTACACGTTCCTGCATTGGTGGATGGGTACTAAACAAACCAGCAATTGTACTTCCACTCAATGGACTAACGATATACATATGTGCCGTCGAAGGATCAACAGCCATTGGTCGACCATGCATCCATGCCTCGAGCTTACGAAGGGCAGAGGCAAGTGCAATAGGATTACCCACGATCTGACCACCCACCTCATCAGCACTGTATTCCCGTGCACGAGAGATAGCCATTTGGATAACGACTGCAGCGATTGGTGCTAGGAAGATCATTAAGATACCACCCACGAGACCAGCGATACCACCATCGTCCTCATCACTACCACCAAGACCACCAAAGATCAATGCCCATTGTGCCATGTTGGCCAGAAACGTAATCGTACCCGCGATTGTTGCAGCAACGGCACTGATCAACGTGTCACGATTCTTGATATGCGCCAATTCGTGTGCCATAACTCCAGCCAACTCTTCCCGGTCAAGGATCTTCATAATACCTGTCGTCGCAGCTACTGCTGCATTCTGAGGGTTGCGCCCAGTTGCAAAAGCATTGGGTGCTTCCGACTCGATAATATAGACGCGTGGCATAGGCAAATTGGCTCGCTGTGCCAGATCAGAGACCATACGATGTAACTCGGGGGCCTCTTCTGGTGTCACTTCCTGTGCACCAGACATGCGTAATGCCAGTTTATCGGAAAACCAGTATGCACCACCGTTCATCAATAATGCAAAAACGAAACCGATGATCATACCAAAAGCACCACCAAAGACATAACCCACAAAGACCATCAAGGCCATGAGTCCCGCGAGTAGCGCTGTTGTTTTGAGCGAATTAAAAATATTCACTTATTTCCTCCAGGATGTTTGTTACCTGTATTGTTCAACATACTTAATTTATCTCTGACACATATAGTTATACACAAGAAACCTTACGCCAGGATGAAGCATAGTTAACAATCGCCTGACGGGGCAATGTGCTACAATAGCATCGTTTGGAGGATAGTATGATCAGTATACTCGTCGTAGATGATGATCCCAAGATCCGTAGTGTCACAGGCCGTGGACTACGCTTTGAGGGCTATGAGGTACACCTTGCCGCCGATGGGGAGGAAGCTTTACGGATTGCGCGTAAAGAAGAGATTGATCTCTACATCCTTGATGTGATGCTACCAGGTATGGATGGCCTTGAGTTGTGTCGTCGCCTTCGCCGTGGCACCAGCGCACCAATCCTGATGCTCACAGCGCGTGATGCAGTGGCAGACCGGATTGCTGGGTTGGACAGTGGTGCTGATGACTATCTTGTCAAACCCTTCGATTTTGACGAGTTACTGGCTCGTATTCGAGCACTTTTTCGACGTACCCAACCACAAACGGAAGAACTGCTGACCTTCGCCGATCTACAGATCAACACAGGGACGCGTGAAGCTAGTCGTGATGGGCAGATCATCGAATTGACTACACGTGAATATGAGATCTTACTCCTCTTTATGCGTAATCCACGTCAGGTTCTTAGTCGTGATCAGATTTTTGCTCGGGTGTGGGGTGAGTCTGCTGTCGAGAGCAATGCTATCGAAGTACATATTGCGCGTCTACGCGACAAACTTGAAGCAGCAGGAGATAATCGACTCATTCAGACCATCCGTGGTGCAGGCTACTCATTACGGGAAGACTAGAGGAAACATGTGTCGCTACGACTGCGTTTAACCATTCTTAGCGGGCTGATCACAGGTGGTTCGGTACTGCTTTTTGCAACAGCATTTTATGTTATTTTGCAAACCAATTTGCTCCGCGAGGTCGATCAACAGCTTCGAGATCGTGCCGATATTGTCACTGCTACATTGACAACTGGAGTAATGGATATCAACGAAGAGACGAGGACGCTCCCTGCAACACCATTTGTCGAATTTGCAACCCCCGAAATTTATGTCGAGTTAATTACTCCTGATGGGCAGATTCGCGCGGCATCTGACAATCTCGACAATGATCGACTACCAACCACAATCACATTACTAGAAACTGCACGATCCGATCAGATCGTCCTGAACAATGTCCACACAGATCGTGGAGATCTGCTACGCATGCGTATTACCACTATTCAAACAGGACCGTACACTGGAGATGTTCTCGTTGTGGCTGAGTCACTGGTGCCTACACAACGCATTCTCACGCAGACACGGGCACTACTGCTCCTCTGTGGCATCCTCGCCTTTGTGCTTGCTGTCTCTGGTACGGCCTTCGTGACCGAACGCTCACTGGCACCTATCAACCGGCTGATACGTACCGCTGCTGCTGTTGCCACAACGGGTGACTACCACAAACGGGTGCCGGTATCGCAGCGCAATGATGAGATCGGCCAGCTTGCTCGTACTCTCAACGAATTGATTGCAACCGTTGAACGCACTATTGGCCAGCAGCGCCAGTTTATCGCCGATACATCACACGAACTTCGCTCACCACTTACTGTCATTCTCGCCAATCTCAATCTGTTACGGCGAAGCCTGGAACAAGATGAACGCGACCTCTCGATTAGCGAAGCGACCGCCGAAGCACAGCGTATGCGGCGACTGGTCAATGATCTGTTGATGCTTGCCCGTGCCGATGCCGCCCAGATGATCGCGCAAGTCCCGGTGCAACTCGACCAACTAGTGACAGAAACTGTTGCAACGGTAGCTCGCCAGACCGATAGTCATACCATTCGCGCCCAGGTTGAAGAAGCCATTACAGTACAGGGAGATGATGAACGTTTGACACAACTCCTCCGCAATCTGTTAGAAAATGCGATCAATCATACCCCATTAGATACGCAGATCGACGTGCGGTTGCGCCGCGCCGATACTGTGGCTCAGATCAGCGTCAGCGACGATGGACCAGGGATCGCGGCAGAGCACCTTCCTCATATCTGGAATCGTTTTTATCGTGCAGACAAGGCCCGTGCACGAACAATGGGCGGTAGCGGGCTTGGTCTGCCTATCGTCAAATATATTGCCGAAGCACATGGCGGGTATGTTAACGTTGTCAGCGATGCGGGCAAAGGCACCACATTTACGATTATCCTCCCCCTCACGGAGCAGACTCAAACAGAGATTGAAGAAGTATCAACGATAGGTGATCAGGCGTAATCAGCGGGCCGGCCACCAAAGCCCAATAGGCTTGCGTATCACCCCAAAGCGTGGTTGTATTTTGGGGTTCCGGGCCGCTAGCTCAATGGCAGAGCGCGTCGCTCATAACGACTCGGTTCTAGGTTCGAATCCTAGGCGGCCCACCATTTCTCCTCTACTTACTTTCCATTGTTAAACCCAAACGCGTATATTGTTCTGGCGGTGCTTCATAGGCATGGAGATGCTCCATGATTCGTGATACAAAATAAGCTTCACGTTCAGGATCGTCTAAAAGATCCATCTGCTGTGGATCAGCAATGATGTCATACAACTGATGCCGTGCCAGATACGACGCTTCATCGGCATGCGCCCTTGGAATTTGGCCCTGCACGGGAAAACGATAGAGCGGCAGATTGTACGTGTGCCCAAAATAACGGCCCATTTCCACTCTATCGTAGCTCTCACGTGGATACCATTGTCGCAATCCACCACTTGGCATCGCTGTGTACGCATAAAGTGGTCCTGCATCCTTATTCACCGGATTACGCATATAGACATAGTGCCCATCTGTGATATGTAATGCCATACCAAAATATCCAAAGATACCATCGCGACGTAACATCCCCCCATTGATTGCACGGAACAACGACTGTCCTTGAACATATGGCGGCAACACACAGCCATGAAAATCCAGAAACGTAGGCATGACATCGATGGTTTGCGTCAACGAAGTAACACGACTACCAGCTTTCGTTCCTCCGGGAAGATGAACCATTAAAGGAATACGTACAATCTCGTTATACAGCGGCATATAGTTTTTCATCCAGTAATCGTGTTCCGCCAGCATCGTTCCATGATCAGTGGTGAAGATCACTAGTGTATCCTCCCACAAATTGAGCGCATCAAACTGATCGAATAATTTCCCCAACCAGTGATCGGTCATGGTCAATAGGCCTGCGTAACACCTGCGGATATGCTCGACTGCTTCCGGTGACTCACGTACTTCTGCGTAGTCAGGCCAATCAAACAAGGGGCCATCCCAAGTATCACCATACATCTCACGATATGTAGCTGTGCAATAGAATGGCTCATGCGGGTCGAATAACTCTACCTGGAGAAACCAGTTGTCAGCATGCTTATTTTCCTCTAACCAATTGATGGCGGCTTGCACTGTGCGTGGGCCAGAAAACTCCTCTTCTTTTTGCTGATACACCCGATTGTGGACATTCTGCTGGGTTAGTTTGCCCAGGTGTTCCGGCAACGCTACACGATCCACAAAAGACGCCCAGGGATCATGCTCTTGACCACGAAAAAAATCCCAAGTGTTGAAAGTTGTATGGTAATTCTCTCCACCCAGTTCAAAGTAATGATAGTGATCGGTCAGAAGATGGCTGAAAACTTGCTGCTTACGCAGTTCCTGCGGCAAGGTATCATCAAACGGTTCGATTGGCCCCCACCCACGGTAGAGGAAATTGTGGCGTCCCGTCATAAACTCACGGCGTGCTGGCATGCAAGGAAGTGAACCCACCCAATGATTATCAAAGACCACACTACGTTCAGCGAGTCGCGTGAGATGCGGTGTTTTGATCCAATTGTTACCATAAGTTGTCAGTGCATCGCGGCGTACCGTATCAAGCACAATAAAAAGACTTTTCATACAAGCACTTCGCTCCTTTATCACATACATAGAGAGAATCAATAGATTTATACCATGATACAGTAGCAACCTCTCAATCAGACGGTTGCATTCTGAAATGATTGGGGTATACTCTCGTCATCTATGTGTAACACAGCATATGAGGTTCAGGATGCACACATATCTCGAAGGTCTTCTGGAGATTGCTGGTCCACCGCTGGGCTACCCAACAGCACACATTCCATCTATTTTAACCAATCGCACTGGCCCTCGCCTGACAGAGCTGGCCCAGCTTCTATCAACATGCAATGGATTCCTGGCTTTTGATGGTGCACTGCACGTGCTGCCCATAGGTCACATTGATCAAGGCTATGACCTTACCCGTTGGAATAGTCACACATTGTGGCGCAACACCTATGAGAATGTGCAAGGATGTCTCTTTTTTGCTGAAGATATCTTTGGTGAGCAGTTCTGTATTGTCGATGATCATATTTGTCGCTTTGATCCAGAAACAGGAGAATATGATCTTATGGCAGAATCGCTTGAAGAGTGGGCGTACTATATGCTTGATGATTTCATCACCGAAACAGGCTATCCTATTGTACAAGCCTGGCAAGCGAATCATGGAACATTACCACCTGGTCAGCGTCTCGTGCCTGTCATACCATTCATTCTGGGTGGGCGATTCTCACTTGAAAATTTGCGTCCTATTGATGCGGCAGAAGGTATGCGACAACGTGCCACAGTCGCGCAACAAGTTCGTAATCTGCCCGACGGCACCGACGTCCGCGTTATCATTGCACCATAAATCACCTTTTCACAATTTCCCCGAAACAATACCTTCTTTCTTTCTCTAAGATGAACAAACTTTGAACAAGCTCTCATCTTGGTATAAAAAATATTAATACTTATAATTACATTTTTAACTGATTAGGGTGCGGAATAAAGTAGTAAGAGGTTGAAACTCTGTCAAAATAATACGGTTTGACGCATCCTATGTCTATGGTACACTTTTCAATGCCCGTAAGTACAAAACTATCTCACTCCAAATCAAACACTACACCTCATAGTGTTCTCTAGGTGTCCCTTCTGCAATACACCTGCTGATTTGTGAGTATCTGTATGTGAGGTAGTATTATTCACCACCCACCTGGTGATTTGGTTTATTACTCAGCCTGACAACAACCTTACAAATAAAGAAAGGAGGCGGTACGTTTTGCCTGAGTCATTGTGAAGAACAGGCAAAATGTTGAGACATAATTGGAAGATGAGGTATGAGCCATCGTAATATTCTGTCATTCCACATTATGACAAAGACATACGAACGGTAATGCTTAAGAAGAGACATTAACAGAAGGCGGGTTGTCGATTGTTTGCACATTGTAGATCCCAAAGTCTACTATTAGGAGGAAGATAGTGGTACAGCGTGCTTTTGGCCTTTTTATGATTGCGGTATTGCTGGTCTCTGCAAGTACTGCACTTGCCGCACCTGTTGCGGTTGATGACAACACCGATCGTACTATTGTTCGTTCCAATCCACACGACAAAATCCATCCCAATCTCCAGCGTGATATTGACCAAGCCCTACAAGCTAGTAGTGGGCCATCGTTACGATCAGCAACACCCGACAAATCCATCCAGTTTATGGCACGCGTGAAGGCTGATGCCAATTTGGATGCTTATGCTGATGAATGGTTTACACGGCCATTTATTGATCCACTCGGGAATACGGTTGCTATCGGTTCTGCATCACCAAATGGACTTGTTAAAATGGCAGCCCTGCCTGATGTTGTTACATTGCAACGTCCTGAGTCATTGGTTGAAACACCACGCCCAATCGATCCCGATACAACCAACATTTTAAATGCTGGTATTGAGCGCACGATCAACAGAACATCAACCGCAGGACCAGCGCCAGATGGCTGGTATCACACTGGTTCTGCCATTCATGGCTCGCAGGAAGCCTGGGAACGAGGTTACACAGGTGATGGTGTGCGATATATGTCGAACGACTCTGGTGCAGATTACTGTCATCCTGACTTGTTGGGGACATGGGCGTATATCGAAAATCCTGACTCCCCCTACTATGGTCTTCCGCAGATGTTCGACTCCTACTCTAGCTATTTAGCTTCACAGGATTACTATCTTGGAACCAACCTGGTTGAGTCCGGGCAGGCTGACTACGCCGATACATCAACAACGGTGCAAATGCCACCCTCTTTTGTATGGCAACGTCTCCCGCTTGCACAACGCCAGACAGAGTATCAGCCAATTGGTGCGCCCGAAGCACGGACCTATACACTTCCCGGCACCAGCCGTAGTGGTCTCTACAAATTTGGTTCTCATCCTGATAAAGCCCTTGCCCAAAACGCCCAAACACTCAGCGAAGAATTTGGTGATGGCACTGCCGCACCAAATGAACGAGCCGCGGTACTCGTAGTCGATTTAAAACAGTCGGAAGTCTATGATCTGGTCTATGTGGATCTAAACTATAACTATGACTTTACCGACGATACCCCCGCCCGCGTCAACCGTGGAGCACCAGAGATCGGGCTGGCCGGGAGCTTTGGGAACAAAGAAGCCGCCTGTCTCGACTATAACGATGATGGTCTGAACGATGTTTCCGGTGGTCTTGTGTACTTTATTGCTGATGGCGAAACCGCCGTTCCGACCCTCGACTGGTACTGGGGAGTTCCTGGCGATGCCTATGGTAATGGTGATCTGGTGGCCTTCCACGTCATGGACTATGTCGAGGGTGGTGGCGATCATGGCATGGGGACAACTTCGGTTGCTGTAGGGCAGGGAGTTGTAAGTGGTTCCACATCTTTTGGCCCTGATGGCCCACCACAGGCTGAAGGGCAAGGTTTGGTAGTCGGCCCAGGGAAAGACGTTGAGTCTACCCAGAACGGAAACTATTACATCACACCTTTTATCGAAGATGCCTATATCTATGCTGGATTGGGCTATGATGGTGTGTCAGGTACTGATGACGACATCCAAATCGTCAGTAACTCCTGGGGCTTTAGTGGCACTGATAATGATGGGTTCGATGCTGACTCACGACTCATTGATTATATCAACCGCACGCTCGCCCCTAATACTGCGTTACTCTTCTCGACTGGGAATGGTGCCGCAGCGTATGGTACTGTTGCACCACCCAGTCCATCAAGTGGTATTGGTATTGGAGCATCCACGCTCTATGGAACGGTTGGCACGTTCGAGTCTATTGAGTCATCTGATCAAATCATCGGTGGCGATATCATTTCCTGGTCCAACCGTGGACCTGGGGCACGCAACACCAATGGTGCTGATGTTGTAGCCACTGGGGCATTTGGCACTGGCAGCGTGTCGCTGAATCAGGTGCTTGATGGTGCAATTGCCACTGACAGCTTTGGTGGTACTTCTATGGCTGCACCAGTAGCCGCAGGCAATCTCGCACTCATCTACCAAGCCTGGTATGAACGCACTGGTGAATGGCCAACTTTTGATGAAGCAAAAGCTCTGCTGATGGGAACGGCCAAGGATACCAGCCACGATACCTGGAGTCAGGGTGCTGGCCTCGTCGATGCTGACCGTGGTACAGAAGCGGCTGCAGGCGTCGATGGGGTGTATGCAACACCTGTTGAGTGGTCCGTTGGTGATTATCGTGGCGAAGAATATGACGCCTTTGCCCATATTATTGAACCGGGCGAGTCTGATACCCAGAGCATCACCTTGTGGAACCATAGCGGTAGTGATCAGGACGTATCTGTGAGCACGAGTCAGTTGGTTAAGATTGGTACCACAGACTACTCATTCACCTCGCTTGATCAATCGCTTGATCATGGTCTGTTCACAACGCCTGATTATGTCTTCCGTATTGATGAGGATATCCCCGAAGGAACCGAATTGTTGCAAGTTCGGGTTACCAAACCATACGAACAGTTTGACCCTGACGATAATCTTAGCGAACCATTCAACAACTGGCGTGTTCATCTCCAGGATTGGACGGATCTTGATGAGGATGGTCTGTTCTGGGATGATGCAAATGATGACGGTAAGGTAACAGTGGAATTCGACGACGAAGGTAGCATCATCAGTAATGAGATGGAGACAGGCGAACATATCCGCTTTACCTACGGCTATAACACTGGTCCTACACAACAGGCACGTATTGCGAATCCACTGGATCGCATGACTGATGGTATTTTACTTACCTTCCGTCACCGCGACCAGGTTGAGTCTGTTCCAACCACCGATCTCACGGTCGAGGTATCCTACTGGAAAAGCACTGATTGGGATTGGGTCGGTCTGGATCAAACTGAATTAATCGTTCCAGATGAGGGTAGCGCAACATTCGATGCAACAATCACCATCCCTGAAGAAACACCCTATGGCATGTATCAGGGAGCTATCGAAGTTGATGATGGTGATGGAACAGTTGTTATTCCGGTAACCACTGCTGTTGCTGCTACTGGTCCACAATTCACCTTTGGTGGAAATGCTCCGGTAGACACGTTATATGACAACAGCCATGTATTTGGATACACTGACTATAACTGGCGTCCAGAGTCTGGCGACTGGCGCTTCTTCTGGACCGATGTGACGGCAGAGGATGTTCCCGAAAGTGGCACACCTTATCTCGTGGTCGATACAACCTGGTCAGGCGATCAGACCGACATCGACACACTCGTAATGGGGCCAACCACCAGTATCATTCCACCTAACTTAGTCGGTGGCGAAGAAGACTTACCATATCCAACTGATATCTATGGCCCCTACACACTTGAGACAGTTGGCGGTAGTGTCAATGCCCATATAGGAAACGGTCGTTGGGTCTTCGAAACATCTTCAGGTGAGTCACGAGAAATCGTTGCTGCACCAGCCGCTGAAGGCCTCCACGGTATCTTCCTGCATCAGGTCAAAGTCGATGGCGAAGCACTTGATGAGCCATTTGAAGGTAAAACCGGATTAGTCACTGTTGATCCTGGTGAGGTTGAAGTTGTCGGTGAACTTACGGGCTCAACCAGCATTTCTGTCTCTAGTCAGTTGGATCTGGAAGAACTCGTTGCTCAAGGCTTCGGTATCAGCAAACCTGAGACAACTCGCGAAACAGCCCAGCAGGATGATCCTAATGATCCGCTATCTGCCTCTGTCGTGAAGGAAGTAGAGATCAGCAATGGCGCTCTGTTAGAGGTGGCCACCGACAATCTCGCCTTTGGCTCTGATCTTGACCTCTTCGTTTACGGACCAGATGATACGCTCTTAGCTTCTTCTACCACATCATCTGGTGAAGAGTCTGTATCTATCAACTTCCCTGAAGATGGTACCTATACTGTTCGTGTGCAAGGGTGGAATGTCCCATCTGATACAGATCAGTTTGACCTGACAATCAATGCTATTCAAGGCACTAATTTGACTGTCACCGATCTGCCAGATGAAATTCCTGCAGATGAAACTGGTATTATTGATGTTAGTTGGGATGCCACTGGTAGTGAGCCTGGCACGTATGTTGGTCTTGTCCTAATGGGTCCAAAGGATGCACCAGGATTGCTGTCCGTACCGGTCGAAATCACTATTGAGTCCGAATAGCTTTTCTCGTTACATGAAAGCAGTGCATATGCACTGCTTTCATTATATCAAGACGCGTAAACAAAAAGTTGAACGGCATCAGACAAAGTATTAATATCACTGTTCTGTTCCCTTAAGGAGGGTCGCATGTTCAAACGAATCTTTGGTTTTTGTGCCATTATTCTATTAATTCTGGCCACAACACCAACGTTCGCAAGCCCGATACCACAACAAGAACCCAAACGCCCAGATGTGACACCCAATCCTTACGAAAAAATCCATATCAATCTCCAAAGCGACATTGAGAATGCGTTGAAAGAGCAGACCGGACCAATGCTACGTTCCGCACCAGTTTCAACCGGCATTCCCTTTGTTGCACGGATCAGGGATGGTGCGAACCTTGATGCTTATACGGATGCCTGGTTTACCCGACCCTTTGTCGACCCGCTGGGCAACACCGTTGCAGTTGGGACAGCAGACGCGACCAATCTGCTCAAGATGGCCAGTGAAGTCGACGTGCTGAGCCTTCAACGCCCCGAGTCCTTAGTCGATGTGCCCCAACCAGCTGACCCCGAGCTTGATCGCATGTTGAATGCCAACATACCAGCAGAAATTGATATTGATGTGTCGAAAATATCTGGTCCGGCACCGGATGGCTGGTATCACACTGGTTCGACTATTCATGGCTCCCAGGCGGCCTGGGACAAGGGCTATACTGGGGCCGGGGTCCGTCTGATGTCCAATGACTCTGGGGCCGACTACTGTCATCCCGACCTGTTGGGGACATGGGCGTATATCGACAATCCTGATTCGCCCTACTATGGCCTCCCGCAGATGTTCGATTCCTACTCCAGCTACCTCGCCGCTCAGGACTACTATGTAGAGACTACCTCTGTGGTCGATGGTGCAACCGACTACGCGGATACCTCCACGACCTTTAAGCGAGCCCCGTCCTGGGTGTGGAATCGCTTGCCCGCCTCCCAGCACACCGTCACCTATCAGCCGATTGATGCTGAAGAGGAACACACGTATATCCTTCCCGGCACCAGCCGGAGTGGTTTCTACAAAATTGGCTCACACCCCGACAAAGCCCTGGCGATCAGAGCCAATACCCTGAGCACTCAGTTTGGTGATGGCACCGCCGTGCGCGGTGAACGAGCCGCCGTGGTGGTGGTCGACTCCGATGAGTCAGAAGTCTACGATACGGTTTATGTGGACTTGAACTTCAATTTTGACTTCACCGACGATATACCAGCGCGGATCTATCGTGGCACTGAGCCAGTAGACCCACGTGAACGCACAGGCTATCACGAAGCGGCCTGTCTCGACTTCAACGACGATGAGTTGAACGATGTCTCGGGTGGGCTGGTGTACTTCATTACCGATGGCGAAACCGCCATTCCCACCCTCGATTGGTATTGGGGCGTCCCTGGTGATACCTATGGCAATGGCGATCTGGTAGCCTTCCATGTCATGGACTACATCGAAGGTGGTGGTACCCACGGCATGGGCACAACCTCCTCGGCAGTTGGCCAAGGTGTGGTGCGTGGCTCCACGATTGCTGGTCCTGATGGCCCACCACAGGCCAACGGACAAGGACTCGTGGTTGGACCTGGGAAAGATGTTGCCACGACGCAAAATGGAAACTACTACGTTTCCCCCTTCATCGAGGACGGTTTTATCTATGCCGGATTAGGGTATGACGGTATTAGTGGTACCGACGACGATGTCCAGATCGTCAGCAACTCCTGGAGCTTTAGTGGGACATACAATGATGGCTTTGACGACAATTCTCGACTATTAGACTATATCAACCGAACCATGGCACCGAACTCAGCGTTTCTCTTCTCCACCGGCAACCGTGGCCCAGGGTATGGCACCATGGGACCACCCAAGCCACCCAGTGGCATCGGTGTTGCCGCAACGACTCTCTTTGGTAGTGCAGGAAATTTTGAGCCAATTGCCTCTGAAGATCAGATTATTGGTGGTGATATCATCAACTGGTCCAACCGGGGCCCTGGCGTCAACAATGATGTTGGAGCCGATGTCGCCGCAACAGGTGCCTTCGGGACAGGTTCCACATCACTAAACCAATTACTGGATGGTGCAATTGCAACAGGGACTTTCGGGGGAACCTCTCAAGCAACGCCAGTGGCTGCCGGTAACCTGGCGCTGATGTACCAAGCGTGGTATGAGCGCACCGGCGAGTGGCCCACCTTTAGCGAGGCCAAGGCGATGCTCATGGGCAGCGCGACCAACATCGACCACGATGCCTGGTCCCAGGGTGCGGGCATGGTCAATGCCGACATCGGAACCAATATGGCCGCAGGGCTTGACAACATCTATGCGATCCCCTTTGAATGGTCCACAGGCGATTATCGTGGTGAGGAATACCCGGCCTTCGCGCATATTATGAGCCCTGGCGATGCGGATACCCAGACCTTTACCCTCTGGAACCATAGTGATACGACACAAGAGGTGTCTATTACCTCGAATCAGTTCGTGCAGATTGGTACCGAAGATTATTCGTTCACACCGCTTGATCAATCACTCGATCACGGTCAATTCACAATCCCAGACTATGTATTTCGCATTGACGAAGACATACCTGAAGGAACCGATCTGGTCAAAGTGCGTCTGACCACACCCTATGATCAGTTTGACCCGGACGACAATCTATTGCCACCCTACAACACCTGGAATGTGTTGCTCTACAACTGGATCGATCTTGATGGTGATGGGGAATTCTGGGTCGATGCAGACGACAACGGCAAGGTTTCTGTAGAACGTGATGATGAAGGCGCAGTTGTCGGTTCAGAAATGGAAGCAGACGAATATAACCGCTTCAATTATGGCTATCTTGCTGGACCTACCCAACAGATTCGGGTCAACAATCCGTTGGAACGCATGGACGATGGCGTCCTCCTGGGCTTCCGTCACCAGAGTCGTCTTGAGAGTATCCCAATCACCGATCTCACCGTTGAAGTCACCTTCTGGCAACGTGCCGAATGGGATTGGATTACCCTTGACCAGTCCGAACGAACGATTTCAGCAAACGATCAAAACACGTTTGATGCCACCATTGACGTTCCCGAAGAGACACCTTACGGAATGTATGGCGGTTCCATTATTGTTGATGATGGTAGTAACGAGACCGTCATCCCCGTTACAGTAGGTGTTGCAGCCACTGGTACGCAATTCTCTTTTGGCGATGTCGACCAGAGCGATATGCTCTACGATAATGGCAGTATGTTTGGATACACCACCTATAATGGACGACCAGATGCGGGCGATTGGCGCTTCTTCTGGACCGATGTGACGACAGATGATGTACCGGAAAGCGGCGCTCCGTATCTGGTCGTCGATACTAGTTGGGCTGGTGAAGGTACTGACATCGACACCATTGTGCTGGGGCCAACGCCAAGCATTCTCCCACCCAACGTCGCTGATGGTGAGGAAGATGTGCCCTTCCCAACGGATATCTATGGCCCCTACACACTTGGCATTGTTAATGAAAGTGTCAACACCTTCATTGGAAGCGGGCGCTGGCGCTTCGAGACGGCTACCGGTGGACCACGCGAGTTGATTGCTGCTCCAGCTGCTGAAGGTCTGCACGCCATTCTGTTGCACAATGTCAAAGTCGATGGAAACAACATGAATGAATCGTTTGCCGGTTCAACTGGCCTGGTAACTATCGACCCAGGTACAGTGACACTCGACAGCGAAACCGGCTCCACAACGATTAGCATGGCCAGTGAGCTTGCGTTTGATGGATTTGAAGCACAAGCCTTTGGTATGAGCAAGCCCGACATCACTCGCGAAACCGCCCAACAAGACGACCCGAACGACCCCACCTCGGCTTCAGTTCAAACCGAAATTGAACTCACCAATGCGGCATCACTGGATGTGACCACGAGTGATCTGTCGACAAACGCCGACCTTGATCTGTTTGTCTTCGATGCTGAAGGCAATGTCGTGGCTTCCTCAACCACATCGAGTGGCGAAGAAGAGATCGCACTGGCTTTCCCAGAAGATGGTATTTATACCATCGCAGTGCTGGGATGGAGCGTACCAACTGACAGCATTCAGTTTGATCTGACGATCAACGCGCTACAGGGGAATGAATTAGTGGTGAGTAACTTACCAGACTCGATTCCAGACACTGGTACGATTACCATGGACCTGGATTGGGATATCACAGGTAAAGAAGAAGGCACCTACACAGGTATCGTGCTGATGGGGCCCGAAGAGGCACCAGGGTTGTTTAGCGTGCCTGTTGATGTGACCATTGAATAGTTAGTTGAGTACATAGAAAACAGCCAGGGCATTCGACTGAATGCCCTGGCTAAATGATGCCCTCGCCGCACGACGCTCTTTGTTGGATATATGAAAACAAGGCTGGCTAGATCACAGAAAATTGAAACGTTGAGTGCCTGAGCATCAGGATGTTATTACGAACACCTCTGTATTACAAATGAAAACAACATTTATGTTTTGTGTACAAGGTAAATGTTTCTGTGATGAACATTGGGCAAAAACAATTGAGGGTGGTTCTATTCACCAGTTGCTTGAACGACTTACTGTCCTTGGATCGATACATAGCTAATCTTTAGCAATGTTTAATGAAAGGAGAAACCACAGATACTTTAGCAAAATGTCCGAATGTGGGGTGGTTTGAAGTTGTGGTAGTAGAAATATGCCTAGGTGTAAATTCATCACAGAATGGTGCGACATGATCACTCTG
>JBCDFA010000161.1:0-16059 GCA_039178835.1 Chloroflexota bacterium | reverse complement strand
TTTAAGCATAATCCTCTCACATATAGTTGATTATGCTTAAACGAGTAGTGGGTCTCTTGGCTCTTGTATCACTTATCTTGACCAGTACTTCCACGTCCGCTTCAGTCAAACCATCGCCAGTATCTGAACAGTCTGATTCTGCTGAAACCATGTACAGCAAGATCCATCCAAATTTACAGCGTGATATCGATCAAGCGCTCCAGGTCTCAAATGGACCATCATTACGTTCTGCACCAGTTTCAACCGGCATCCCCTTTGTTGCTCGCATCAAGGATGGAACAAGTCTTGATGTGTATACCGATCAATGGTTTACCCGACCCTTTGTCGATCCGCTAGGGAACACGGTTGCAGTGGGTATCGCCGAAGCGACCAATCTCCTCAAAATAGCCAGCGAAGCCGATGTTTTGAGCCTCCAACGCCCCGAGTCCCTGGTTGATGTGCCCCAACCAGCCGACCCCGAACTGGATCGCATGCTGAATGCCAACATACCAGAAGAAATTGATGTATCAACGACATCTGGTCCAGCACCGGATGGCTGGTATCACACTGGTTCGACTATTCATGGCTCCCAAGCGGCCTGGGACAAGGGCTACACTGGGGCCGGGGTCCGTCTGATGTCCAATGACTCTGGGGCTGACTACTGTCATCCTGACTTGCTGGGCACCTGGGCGTATATCGACAATCCTGATTCGCCCTACTATGGCCTCCCACAGATGTTCGATTCCTACTCCAGTTATCTCGCCTCACAAGACTACTATCTGGAAACAAGTACTGTCGCGGACGGTGGGACCGACTACGCGGATACCTCCACGACCTTTAAGCGAGCCCCGTCCTGGGTCTGGAATCGCCTTCCCGCATCGGAGCATACCGTCACCTATCAGCCGATTGGTGCTGAAGAGGAACGTACCTACGTCCTGCCAGGTACTAGCCGGAGTGGCTTCTACAAGATCGGTTCACATCCCGACAAAGCATTGGCCGCCAGAGCCAATGTCCTGAGCACCCAGTTTGGTGATGGTACCGCCGTGCTTGGTGAACGAGCCGCCGTGGTGGTGGTCGACTCTGACAAGTCAGAAATCTATGATACGGTTTATGTGGACTTGAACTACAACTTTGACTTCACCGATGATATCCCCGCACGGATCTATCGTGGCACTGAACCAGTGGATCCACGTGAACGCACGGGCTATCACGAGGCGGCCTGTCTCGACTTCAACGACGATGAGTTGAATGATGTTTCGGGAGGGTTGGTCTACTTTATTGCTGATGGTGAGACCGCCATTCCCACCCTTGATTGGTATTGGGGGGTCCCTGGCGATGCCTATGGCAATGGCGATCTGGTAGCCTTCCATGTGATGGACTATACCGAGGGTGGTGGCACTCACGGCATGGGCACAACCTCCTCGGCAGTTGGCCAAGGTGTGGTAAGTGGTTCCACCATTGCTGGCCCCGATGGTCCCCCACAAGCCAACGGCCAAGGGCTGGTAGTCGGTCCGGGCAAGGATGTCGCCACCACCCAGAATGGTGACTTCTATCTCTCGCCTTTTGTTGAAGATGGCTTTATCTATTCTGCGCTAGGGTATGACGGGGTAAGCGGGACCGACGACGATGTCCAGATCGTCAGCAACTCTTGGAGTTCCAGTGGTACCTTCAATGATGGCTTCGATGATAACTCACGTCTGCTCGATTATATCAACCGGACCATGGCGCCGAACGCAGCATTTCTCTTCTCTACGGGCAATCGTGGCCCAGGGTACGGCACCATGGGACCACCCAAGCCCCCTAGTGGCATTGGTGTTGCGGCCACAACACTTTTCGGTAGCCTTGGACGATTTGAAACAATTGCCTCTGAAGACCAGATTGTTAGTGGCGATATCATCAACTGGTCCAACCGTGGCCCTGGTGTTAACAATGACGTTGGTGCTGATGTCGCCGCAACGGGCGCCTTTGGAACTGGTTCTACAGCTCTCAATCTGCTATTGAATGGCTCTACCGCAACCGGCCTCTTTGGTGGAACCTCCCAAGCAACACCCGTGGCTGCCGGCAACCTGGCGTTGATGTACCAAGCGTGGTATGAGCGCACTGGCGCGTGGCCAACCTTTAGCGAGGCCAAGGCGATGCTCATGGGCAGTGCCACCAATATCGACCACGATGCCTGGTCCCAGGGTGCGGGGATGGTGAATGCCGACATCGGGACCAATATGGCCGCAGGGCTTGATAACATCTATGCCACCCCGTTTGAATGGTCGGCAGGCGACTACCGTGGTGAGGAATATCCCGCCTTTGCGAACATTATAAGCCCTGGTGACTCGGATACCCAGACCTTTACGCTCTGGAACCATAGTGATACGGCACAAGAGGTATCCATTACATCCAACCAATTCGAGAAAATTGGCACGGAAGATTACTCGTTCACGTCACTCGATCAGTCACTTAATCATGGATTTTTCACGATCCCGGACTATGTATTCCGCATTGACGAAGACATACCCGAAGGCACCGATCTGATCAAAGTGCGTCTGACCACACCCTATGACAAGTTTGATCCTGATGACGACTTATTGCCACCCTACAATAGCTGGCATGTGTTGCTCTACAACTGGACCGACCACGACGGCGATGGGGAATTCTGGGTCGATGCAGACGACAACGGCAAGGTATCGCTTGAACGCGATGATGAAGGCGCAGTGATCGGTTCAGAAATGGATGCGGAAGAATATATCCGCTTCAACTATGGCTATTTAGAGGGTCCAACGCAACAGATTCGCGTGAATAATCCACGCGAACGCATGGACGATGGCGTCCTCCTGGGCTTCCGGCATCAGGGTCGTCGTACAGACATTTCGGTCACTGATCTCACGGTCGAAGTCACCTTCTGGCAACGTGCCGAGTGGGATTGGATTACACTTGACCAATCCGAACGTACCATCTCACCCGATAGCAGAAACACGTTTGATGCCACCATTGATGTTCCCGAAGAGACACCTTACGGAATGTATGGCGGTTCCATTATTGTTGATGATGACAACAACGAGACGGTTATTCCGGTCACGATAGCGGTTGCCGCAAACGGGACTCAATTCAACTTTGGTGATGTTGACCAGAGCAATATGCTCTACGATAATGGCAGTGTCTTTGGCTACACGTCCTACAGTGGACGAGCCGACGGTGGTGATTGGCGCTTCTTCTGGACCGATGTGACGACAGATGATGTGCCGGAAAGCGGTACGCCGTATCTTGTGGTTGATACCAGTTGGGCTGGCGAAAACACCGACATCGATACGATTGTGCTGGGGCCAACACCAAGTATTCTGCCACCCAACGTTGCTGATGGTGAAGAGGGCGTACCTTTCCCACCGGATATCTATGGCCCCTATACACTTGGCATTGTTAATCAAAGTGTCAATACCTTCACGAGCAGTGGGCGCTGGCCCTTCCAGACCGCAACCGGCGGTCCACGTGAATTGATCGCTGCTCCAGCAAATGAAGGGCTCCATGGTATTCTGTTGCACAATGTCAAGGTCGACGGCAATGTCATGAACGAGCGCTTTAGTGGGTCAACCGGGCTGGTCACCATTGATCCTGGTGTTGTGACACTCGATAGTGACACCGGCTCTACAAGCATTAGCATGACGAGCGAACTCGCCTTTGATGGGTTTGAAGCCACGACTTTTGGTATGAGCAAGCCCGACATCACTCGTGAAACCGCCCAACAAGATGATGCAAGTGACCCCACTTCGGCATCAATCCAAACCGATGTCGAACTCACCGATGCGGCATCGCTGAACGTGACTACAAGTGATCTGTCGACGATTGCAAATCTCGATCTCTTCGTCTTTGATGCAGAGGGTAATGTCGTGGCTTCTGCAACGACATCAAGCGGTGAAGAAGAGATCTCACTGACTTTCCCAGACGATGGTACTTATACTATCGCAGTTTTGGGAGAGAATGTTCCGTCTGATGGTGTCGACTTTGATATGGCGATTACTGCCGTTCAGGGAGATGATCTGGTGGTGAGCAACTTACCTGATGACATTCCAGATACAGGGACCATAACCATGGACCTTGATTGGGACATAGCGGGCAAGGAGGAAGGCACCTACACAGGTATCATATTGATGGGACCAGAAGTGGCCCCGACCTTATTTAGTGTACCTGTTGAGGTAACCGTCGAATAACACTGTCACGCAAGGGTGTTCAATTGAACACCCTTGCGTGAACATCCCTGTGCGTTACAACATACTCTCTGTAAGAAGAAGGAGCTAGGTTTAGATGAACCAACGGCAGTCATACTGGTTATTTCTTGTTAATTTTGTTGCTTTCTTTGGTGCAGATCATCTACTGGAACGCAAGTTTCCTGCACGTGCTGGTAAGAAAGTCCCCTTCTCCATTCCCTACTGGCCCGGTGTTCTGGTGTCTTCGTTATCTACTATCTTGGGCGGCATGTATCGTCCTTTCAACAAACACTGGTTCCCCATACCACCGACCCTGCGCCTGGTAAGTGGCATCATTCTTGGTCTTGCTTCAACCATTGCATTGTGGTCACGCTGGACATTGCGTCATCACTACGGTCGTGAAGAAGAGGAACAGCCATCTGATGAACTGATCCAAACGGGACCGTATCAAGTGGTACGGCATCCCATGTATGCAGCATATATAACACAGACAATCAGTCAACTTATCCTTACAGGAAACCCTTTGTGGTTTGCAACATTCCCTGCGGCAATGAGCTTTCTGCAACGGGCTTATCGTAGTGATCGGCATCTTGCCAAAGCATTTGGAGCGACACACCAAGCATATCGACAGCGTGTTCCCGATCTGCTGCATCCCGGTGATCGTCGCTACAATCACTTGTTTCTGCGTATTGGACAGAAAGAGCAGTAGAAGTCCACACATTCAATTGAACGTCCTTGTGTACTATCTGCTACCTACGCAACCTGCTGACGCAGTGGAAGATCGAGCCGTCCTCGTACTGATTGTGTGTCGATCTGTGGCAAATGCATCTCGACCAAATCGAGCAGCTCTAATTCAAGCTCGATAAGCACTGCCACGGCCTCGTCTGGTGGTAAGACCCATACCTCACGCAGCCGCTCGACCACATTGGATGGCGCAATTGCACATGTTGCCAGCACCACATCCATGCCCTTGATTTTCCCCGGTGGAATGCGTCGATTTAGTCCACAGAGCACTTTGAGGATACGTTGCTGTGCTTCAAGCACAAGCTCATTCACCAGCCAGTAATCACGACGATCCACACCCATCTCCTGCAGCACGGCACGTGGCGCAAATCGCAGATTTGTCTCGACCAGTTGCCGGAAGAAATCCGGTGCAATCTCCGCAAGTTGGTTCTGCCAGCCCTGAATAATCGCATCGCCGTGTAGGGCCATACCTCGCTGCACACCACTCATAATGATATGATGGATATCGTTATCGAGATCAGGTTCGGCCACAAACCTCTGTAGCATCTCGTTCAGACTCGCGGTTGTCTGATGACCAGTGTCGACTTTTACCCCTTCAACAAAACGATAACAGGCCAACCCCTCTTGCGGATCATAGCCATAAATGCCGCCGCCCGAATCGAGCGCTTTCTGTTGTATGGCTTCAAACGTTGCTGGCGAGGGCAGATCGGCATAGTACAACGTCATATCAATATCAGAAACCTGATCCACCTGACCATAAATAACCGATCCAGTAAGGAGGATCGCTTCCAGATTGGAGTCCTGCAAGTGCTCGGTGGCTACTCGCTGCGCCAAAGTCAGTAACTTCTGTTGCTCAGACATAGGGCCTCTTTTCGTTATGGTTGCGTGCTCTGTTGATCGTTCTGGGTAAAAACAACGGTGAGTTCATACGCAGTATCTGATGTATCGGCATTGGCTTCAGCAAGCGCAGTCGTTTCCTGAATGAGCGCAGCTAACTTCTGGTGGAAAGTGGTCAACTGTGCTTCATTCAGGCGCAGGGCTTTTTTCGTCACAAATGGGTAGCGTGGCGGAGTCTGGTTGTCCTGTATCCCGTCACGCAAGGCCCTACCTAGCGTTGTTCTGGTCTCATCAAGCATTGAGGAAAACAGCGTATCTTTGGCCGCACCTGGTATGGCATCTCCCATCAACATCGGATTTTGCAGCTTGAACTGACGCGCTGTAACCTGATAGACCTTTTCCACAATACCACTCTCGATATTGTGCTGTACCACACGAATGAGGCCATGCTCATGCAGCATATTGACGTGGTAGTACAGCTTTGAGGCCGGTATCTGGAGCGCTGTAGCAATATCCTTGACGGTCGCAGGTTGCTGCATAAGTTGTACGATTTGCAGGCGTCGTTCATCAGCAAAGACTTTGATCGTCTCAACATCCTGCAACACTATTTCTTCCAAAATGTCGTTTGTTTCATCCATTTGAATTCATTTCTTTGATTTGAATTATTTTAAATATACAGTTATAAGCCCCTGTTTGTCAAGACTTGCAGTATAATTGTGCAAGGAGCCGCAAACTGATCGTAGATAGTGAGTAGTCATGAGTGAAGCACAGCAGACATCAACAAAAAGTATCCTGAGTCGCGGGAGTCTTTGGAGCATCCTGAGTATTGGGAGCGTGGGGAGCATCCTGAGTATCGGCAGTGCTGGCAGTATTCTGAGTATCGGTAGCGCTGGCAGCATTCTGAGCATCGGCAGCGCTGGCAGTATTTTAGGGTTATTTAGCTTCGCCAGTCAGTTGAGTGTCCTCTCTGCGAAAAGCATTCTGAGTGTTCTGCGCCATCATGCCATCCGCAATCGTGAGCGAACGTAATCAATATAAGGATACCTCATACGTAACAAAACAAACAACACTGAGAAACAGCCAATCTTCCCAGTGTTGAGTTACTTACAGCTATAACTTGTATAGCAATCAGTCTTGAGGGGCAAATCCGTATCTACTTTGGAAAGGCTGCCAAATCAATATGGTTCAGTTGTTTCTCGCTAAACAACTTCATCACTTGCTCAGTGGTGAGTGCCTCACGATGAGTAGTGTCAGTTTGAACAGCAAACAAGGTATATCCTAAATCCTGGAATGATTGTAGATATGCTTCTGGTGTTGTGTGAGATATAGTATCGATCATACCAGGTGCAAATTCGGTAAAGATAATTGGTCGGTGCTTTTGTAACAACTTACACATGCCCTGTAGCACACGCGGTTCGGCACCTTCGACATCCATTTTGATTATGTCAATATGATCGACATCTGCTAAAACCTCATCGAGCACGACAGACTTCACCAGGAAATGCCCACCATTGAAATACTGTTTGCCATCACCAACTGTTGTATCGGTTGCGCCAACTGCCATCTCCTGTTGCATTGATTTGATCCAGCCATTACTACCATCAGTTTCTAAGACAAAATACTCCTCTTTATCGGTAACAGCATGCGGAAAGAGTTCCACATTGGTAAACCCATTTGCTGCTACACTCAATTTCAGCAGTTCAGCGTTATCAAGGTTTGGTTCAAAAGCAAACACTTTGCCTTGACCTTTAAGCGCTGCCGCCACTGTTAGGGTAAAGTATCCAATGTTAGCCCCAATATCAACAAAGATGGTCTCTGGTTGCAGGTGCTGTCGTATTTCATTCGTAAGATAGGGTTCATATTGCTGACCAGCTGCTAAAGTTCGACCAATAAAAAGATCATCACCGCGCACATACATCTTAAAATCAGGCAACTCAACCAGCTGGATTTGATGACTGGCAGCGATAATCGCGGCAATAGGTGTATCTCCATGCAGAGATAGAAATTCTTTGGAATGGAGAAACCCTTCGGTGAGTGTTTTAAGGCTGATGTAATCTTTCCTCATTAAGTCACGATAAGATCTCAAGCCTTGTTCATCAGGTTCACGGCGTAAAAAGAGACGATAACAATAGTAAATATCCTCTTCAGTAACCTGATCAAATGACGCTGTCGGCCTACGAACAGCTTTTCCCCGTAATTTTTGCAGCCAATTCTGCGCCATAAGAAATCCCCCCTTTACATCTTTTAAAGAGGCATGTTCCGTTGACAAAACGAGTAACCAACCTGATTTACTTTGCGTGTCTTACTAATCCGCAATTATACTGTTACTATGGGGCTTCGTCAATGAAAAGCCTTCTTACGGGTATAAGAAAAGGGCGTTCAAATGAACGCCCCAGAATTATAGACACGTTGGGTTATAAGGAGTAGACTAACGGAGCAGCAACGGTAAGTTTACCTTGTAAATCTCATTAGCCACGATTAAGCGTACATCGACCTCGGAGATGCCGAACGACGATTCAATCGAAATCGTTCCATCAAAAGCACCGGTCTGCTGTGTTGAAACCGAAGCAGGATCAATCACAACATCCAACTCTGCTGGCGTCCTCCCTGCATCGGGACTCACACGCAACCAGTCCGCATCCGAACTGGCCTCCCACGTCGTGATGTTTCCCGACTTATCATCAACCTCAACCGAAAGAGTAACACGACCACTGTCAGGGGTGACAAGGAACGTGTTGTTGGGAAGATTGGCTTCAATACGGCCTGGCATGGTTCCGGTGTGTCGCGGCCCGCCAAGAAACATCGGCCAGGGCGTGCTGTATGGTGGTACTCCACTCACACTTGGACTCCCGATGAAGCCGCGTAAATCAGTCCATACATACAAATACGCACGGTCACGATCTTTCTGATGCGTACCACCGATCACTATTTCTATATCGCCATCGCCATCGATATCAGTAACTGCCGGAGTGGAAAACTTTGGATACCATGTAAACAGCGATGCGGTTTCATCAGAACACCCGTTACAGGTCAGTTGTCGTCCATCAGCACCGTTGAGAATTACTACATCGTTCCAGTTGATGCCGATAACTTCCAGCGAACCATTACCATCTACATCAGCAATGGCAGGTGAACGCAGGTCGTTGAACAACAAAGACTCATTCAAACCCTGAGTAGCTTCACCCGGTACCGTGCGCCATTTGGGTGTCGGATTATCATACTCCCAGGCCTGAATGGTGCCCTGACTTGTCGCACTACCATCAACCATTGCCACGATATCAAGCTTGCCATTACCATCAAGATCAGCAATAGCCGGTGAGGAGTTGATACACCCATCTGAGTTCAGTGTTCGGACATCTGAGCCATCGCTGGCATTAAGAATCTTGATCCAGTGGCCGCGTGTTTCGCGATCAAAATAACATCCTGAGCCAACCACCACTTCATCATTACCATCACCATCAAGATCGACAATGACCGGCGAGGAGTAGATGACCTGATTAAAGAAACGTCGCCAGAGTCGCTTACTATCATAGCCACGAAATGCCGTGACATAGCCACCATCCTGAGTTGCTGGATTAATCTCGGTGTTCTCAGAGATATCCGAGCCAATAATCATATCTGGCAAATTGTCACCATCGACATCAGTAAACGAAGGTGACGAGATAACCGTATCGGCATTGTGATAGCGCCATCGTTTAGTTCCGTCCGTCTCCAATACCAATATGTCGCGTTCCAGATTTCCGTACCCAATCTCCAATTCCCCATCGCCGTCGACATCAGCAAGACCAGTCGAACTGAAAGTCCCATGGAGGGCTTCCGTTGGAATACCATGTTTGTAATCCCACACCAGCGTTCCCTCTGGACCATTGAACGCCGCCACACCACCTAATGGACAATCCTGATAGAAGTTGTTCGTACCGTAACCAATGATGACATACGGGACACCATCACCATATAATTCACCGACAGCCGGTGTGGTATTGATCATACCATCGGGATATGACGCAGAGGCACATTTAGGTGCTACCTGCTTCTGCCAGAGCAAAGTTCCATCATTATGATACACATACAAAATACCATCAGTCCCACCAATCGCAATCTCACGACCATTCTGAACGTTCCCATCGATCTCGGCAACGGTCGGTGAACTGCGGCCAATCGCCTCACCAGCAAGTTGCTTACCGCTACCAGTATCCTGATCATCGAGTTTGGGATGACTAAAACCCGGCTGAACTGGCGGGCTATCACGAAAACCAGCCAATGTGATAACCGGCAACAAACTACAAAAAAGGACGAATGTTCCTATGTGGATGAGTCTACGTTGAAGCACCGCTTCCCCTTTCTGACGTTATACATGGATTCGAACATCCTTTCATTCAACACTCCTCCACCTTCATAACAAGAGGAGTCTGAATAAAGCTTTGCTGAGCATTGTAGCATTGCTACGACGCTCTAAAGCTGAAAATCGTGTAATAAAACGTCCTGTCAGGTGTCAGTACTTATGGATAAGAAATTCTCTCGGGGCATAAAGACGCGCTAAAACAACGGTATCCTTTACACCGCCATACGAACAAGACACAAAATACAGATCATCTTGCTATCTACTTGTAATCTACGAACCTATGGATTACAGCTTCTGACCAACGAATACGAGATTAAAGGCAAACTGAGGCAATGGACCAGCCAGAGCCAACAACGGCTTTAGTGCCAGCAGATGGCGCGGCATCGGCTCTTCAGCAGCCAGCGGATCGATGTATGGAAATTGTTGCCGCCATAGTGCTAACAGTTCTAGATAGATCCCCTCACGGTGCACCACACGAAATCCGTTACGCTTGAACATGTCATCTAACTCTTCACAGGTAAATTCAATCAGATGCTCGATACTCACTGGTACTGTGCTCTTGTTTAACCGATTGAGCAGCCGCAGGCGGTTTGGTGTGGTGATGATAAGGATGCCACCAGGTCGCAACACCCGTGCCCATTCAGCCAGCGTCGCATCAGGATCGGCAACATGTTCAATAACTTCTCCTGCATAGAGTGCATCAACGCTAGTCGACAAAAACGGCAGATGTTGACCTGTTGCCACCATCCAGTGGTAATCAGGGCGCTCTCCAGCAATGTTTTGTAAAAGTGTCCGATCAAGATCTAAACATGTGATCTGGAATGGCCAGCGCCTCTCATTGATGAGATAGAACATACTAGCACCAGAACCAACATCGAGGACCTGACTTCCGGGCTGAATATAACGACGAAACAAACGATTCAGGACATCCAGCCGACGTTGATGGAAAGCTTTGTGAAACGGTTTGATGGCACCATATCGACGTGCATTGTCAGCATAGTAAGCTTCAAGCAGACGCTCGTCATGTACAGCCATGGGCATCTGAGTCTGGACTCTGGGCTCATCTTCTGGGTTGTACCACAATAAACTGAGATTCTGAAGTGGGGCTAAGCGATAATCCGGATTAAACCAATACTCGTGTGGCGCAACTTTTTCATCATTGACTAATAGATACGCCTGCACATCATCCGCAGAATGATAAACCAGTTGTATCGCTGTTGCTTCTAATGCGATTTCAGACGGCCACCCCCACCATCCGAGGTGGAAGTCTGGATGAATGCCTGACTCAACTGAGTAAATATCAACAACAAAGCGCTGTCCTGCGATCCCGTCTGACTGAAACGGCACATATACAACACCATCTTGTAGCTCGACTTTGGCGGGCATTACTTGTTTGATAGACATTCCCTACTCCTAACAATACAAATCATCTTCCACAACAAAACATTATACAGACAGACTAATCACTCTTGCGCTTCCGGCAACCCCCGTGCCAGATCCGTAACATCGATCAACGGATCACAGCGGCTGTACACCACAAAATGCTCAATAGCGACACGCTGACACGCTATCTTGTGCTTATCCAAATAACTCTCGAATGGCTGTGTCGCCACACCGTCACGTCGAAAGACAAACGCCGTATCTGCACCACCCGCCGCCAACACCCGTGCCTCATTGCGTGGGTCGTAGCTCTCACGGGCGGGACCAACCAGTGTCGAAGCCACCACCTGGCCACCACTCTCATACATAACTGGCATAGCGATCCAATATGATGTGTGAATATACCGAAGACCGGATTGTACCAGATGATCAGCCACCTGTGCTTCAGCATGGTCTGCAAAAGCCATCTGGAAACTAAACAAACGTGGCCAGGTAGATACGTTTGCACATACCATGACCACAACAAGACCAATCCCAATCCAGCGACCATGCCGTATCCTACGCACACCAGCCAGCCAGCCACCCAAAGCAAGTGGCAACGCAGCCATCAGTGGCAGAATGTAGCGAATATCCTTCTGAAGATAACTAAACGAGCTAAACACATATGCTGCCAAAATCCCACTGGTAAGGGTGACAACCAGTAACGCTGCTTTGTGGCGTCGTACCCAGATCAGCAGGAAAAGGTAACCGAATGCCAATGCTGTAGCACCAAGTATCAGCAGATCGATCAGCGTGAATGCTGCAAAACGATTGGTCAGCAACAATGGAATTTGATAGCGAACAACATTTTCCAGGCCAACCGCTGGATCAGCGTCCGGGCGAGGCACATCGAGCATCCACCAGATCGGGTTGTAATTGGGAAAGCGCACCACATAGATCAGCAGTGGCAGCAGCCAGCCCAGAATTGGGATCGCTATAAGCAACGTGTAGCCCGGCCAGGGCAGCGCAGGCAGCCGTCGCCATGCCAGAATGCTAGCCAACACACAGGTGAGTGCAAACGACGCCACAATAAAGCTGGTCCACAGTGCCAGGGTTGCCGCCACCCCGATGCCCGCCATCAGCCAGACCTGTGTGCGCCTCATATGCTGCCCCCACAAGAGGCGTATCGTTCCCCACAGCGCCAGCACTGCACACGTGATGGCTTCCAGATATCCTGGTTGTAAGCGCAATGTCCAGAGGACCAGTATGGCAGGAGGAAAAATAAGCCAGATGCTTGCCGCAATGCCACCCCATACACCAAAGAGATCGCGCCCCAACCCAAACAACACAAACGCAAGCAGGCTGGCCAGCACAACAGGCACAATGGCCAGTACCATCGGTGTGGGGCCCAACAATGCGAGGAATGGCGCAGTCAGATACGAGGCCAGCGTCCCGGTGTGATGGCCGTAATACAGTGGCAGATCAAAACGCAGAATGTTGAACGCAAAGACCCCTACCAGATAGTCATCACCCGCCCAATAATGACTCACGCTTGGAGCCATCAGCACCCGTGTAAGCATCGCCATACCAGCGATGGCACAGCCTGTCAGTAGCGCTGAACGACTCCACGGCGCAATCGTGATGTCTGGTTGTTCCACCACCAAACCCTGCCAGCGCTGTTTCAGTTGGCGCGTCACTGGCCAGCCAGCCATAGCCTTGCTCGTTTGGGTGCCGATGGCCAACAGTCCGGTAAGGCCAAGCAATTGCAACGCGATAACCACACCTCGCACATCATAGAGATTGGGCCAGGCCAGCCATACCGCGAGGGGAGCACCGAACGAAACCAAAGGGGTATGCAGCCATCCTGGCCAGCGACGTGGCACAGCCAGGAAGAGTACCGCCACCTGTACCAGTAACAAGCATGACAGGATGAGTCGCCACGCAACACCACCCGCCAATGGAGCAACCGAGGCTCCTGAAACAAGCACCCCCAGCTCACGAGCGTCGTTCGGGGAACGAAATGTATCAGAAATTATTGTTATGTCAAGCGGTTGAACCGAGAAGGGGGTATCTACAACCAAATGATAGACTCTGGTCTGTGAACCAACATCAAGTGCAACCGTGCGCGACCCAAACTGCACCTGAACAGGAGCGGACTCATCACGACCGCTCTGAAGTGTAAGCGTTACTTCTTGAGTCCCTATTGTTTGTGGCCAGAGACGGAGCGTCGCCGCACCATCGGTCCAGCGATAAGCCTCCTGTTCAACCGGATAAAACCCACTACGCCATGCTATATCATCTATCGCTACATGGGCAGATGGCGGCGGAGAAAGCCAGACCAGAAGCAAACAGATGCCACAAACAATCCATGGGACGATCAAGCGAAGACACACACGAGCACGAACTTTATCTAATCGATATCTTTGCACACTTGGCATGTGAGGCACTTTGCTCATGTTGCACCGATCAATACATGGTCACTTAGCGACTCAGGCGATACACGCTATACTCCTCATCACGATAGACTCTCGTCGCCAGATCATCTGCCTCAAGCATAGCTTCCCACTGCGGTTCACGCTCAGACATAGGTGTTTGGTCAACAATAATATAGTCGGTTTCCCAACGCTGGAGCACAGCAAGCGACGCTCGGCTGGGAAATGTCTGCATTGTCTTCCATGCCTCGTTGTAGTGCAAAGGAATGAATGTTCCAGCCCCCCAATTAATGGGCTTTTCTGTTACCAGTGAAGACAGCTGTGCTGAACCACCATGATTGCCCGGCAGCTGAATAACAGCACCTGACCCTGGCTGATCGCGCAGCCAGAGATCGACGTCACGCGGCGACGGATCGCTCAGCCCAATCGTAAACCATAACTCAAATATAACCAGACCGGCAATCAACACCATACTGGGGCGATACCAGCGGCGCGGAATACGGACCAACGCAAATAGCGCCAACAGGGCCGCACACAGCATGACATAGGTTGTCATACGGGACCAGCCCCGAATACTATCCAGAATGGGCACGTAGTGATAGAAAAAACTGGCGGGCAGGGGGATACTCTGCGTAGCCGATATCTCTAACTCAATACCAAGGGTCATGATGATATTGATCAGCGCAATGATGCCCAGCGCCTGCACAACACGATTGCGTCGACCAAACCAGAGACCTGCCAGCGCCAGAATGAGTACCGTATAGCCCAGCGTTGCAAACCGTTCACCACCATCCCAACGATAGAACTGGCTGGCCCACGATCCCCATACCGGATGGGTTGGACTGGGCAGCAGGTATTCATGCGGAAGTACCGAATGCAGCAAAAGGTGGTCCACCCCATGCTGAAAATCATCGCTCACATCATTTTGTCGCACTTCAAAGTATGGTTGTGCAAGTGGCAATGTCAGCGCAACGGTGAGCATTCCTGCAACCAGAATGGGTTTCCAATGACCCACAAGGCTTGGAAGATGGCGTATTCCCAAGCGCAAAGGCGTATAACAGGCCAGAAACAGCGCAAACGTCGTCCCGTAATACCACGATGTCCACATGGTGAGTGCCATACCAATGCCTGTGACCACACCATCCCACATACGCCGCCGGGTAAGCACACCTTCCCACCCATATAAGGTCAGCACCAGCCACTGCGTTCCCATGAGCGGAAGATGCCCGGTGCTGTGGTAGAGGCGCCGAAAGCAGAAGGCAAACATAATGCCCACAATAAAGGCAACACCGCGTGGGGCACCCAGCCGTAGTGCCAGTAAATAGGTAAAAAAGCCCGTGAGTATGTACGAAAGAAGCAGTACTGTATTATAACTAATGACAGAGCCAAACAATGCGGTCAGCGGAAGACCCAGAAGGGTATGTGCAGGCGTCATCTCTGAAAAAGCCAACTCAAAACCGATTGGATAGAATTGGTGTGGCACATAGCTGGGCGAGACCTGTTGTTGGACAAGTGCATCGCTGAACCACTGCATCTTCCACAGGTATTCGTAAGCATCTCCAGGAGCACCAACAATATGTGTTGTGTAGTTGGACAGAAGGGGAAAGAACAGGGCCCCTGTCAGCACCGCAAAGCCGATTAGCGCAGGCCAGTGCCACGCTGCCCACTGTTGCAAGGGGAGTGGTTGTTCGTCTTGCTCACACCCCCAGCCTCGTGCTGCAAAGCACGCCACGATGAGTGGGACAGACAGCATCAGGGTGTACCAGATTGCATTCCAGCGAAAGAGAAAACGCGCATCGCTATGACGCATGGCCAGGGTAATAGCAATAAACAATGCCAACACAAGCAAGCGCATCCAGAATCCCACCCCAGCCCGCACCATGAACCAGAGCAACAACCCACTCACGAGTGTAATCACAGCGATCTGAGCAGGTACCAGCCAGTTTTGCGGATACAGTTGGGTCCATGTCGCGTCAAAGACGGCCACTCCCAGCGAACGTTGGTCATCAGGAGAACTATATGTTGGACTCTCAATCTGGACCAGATTGTCGACTAACTGGATCTGCTCTGCGGGGACGAATGCTTCATACTGCCGCAACTGGTCGGTTACCGATGCTTCCAGAACACGTTGTCCATTCACACTGATCACGACCGGAACACTGGTCACTTCAGG
>JBCDFA010000160.1:0-16246 GCA_039178835.1 Chloroflexota bacterium | reverse complement strand
GCGATATGGGCGTGGTGCTCACCATCGAAGAGCACCAACATAGCATCACCACCAAATGCAATAAGATCACCACCATGTGTATGCATCACATCGATCATGGTGTCAAAGATATGATTCAAAAACCCTGTGACCAGTTCTGTTCCTTCACGACCCAGGCTTTGCAACCGTTCAGCCAGAGCCGTTGAACTAGATAAGTCAGCAAACAAGAGCGACCCCTCAATCCAACGCAACCATGGACTGGTCAGTTGTTCTTGCAGGAGTTGCTGTATCAGCAGCTTTGGGAGATAGGTTGTGATGGTATATCGCGCTGCAGTGAGGTGCACAAAGGCTTCAATTAAACGGCTTGATGCGTGTTCTGTGTTATGATCAACAACGGCATCTGCGAGTTCTGTAGGCAGGTAGCGCCGAAGTCGCTCAAAGCCGATGAGGCCTTGGGGCTGTGTCATAACACATCCTTTCCTATAAACAGATTCCATATTGGTAATAACGGGGAAATGCTGGTATTTTGTGTACTAGTCATCCCATCACCATCATTACGTGATAAACCATCTCCTCTGTATATAATTGCTTCAGAAACTATTTGTGTATGCAATAGATTGTATACATAGTACATCATATAAAGGTATTTTTTACAAGAGACAATCCTATTAATGAATTATGATGACAATTTTATAATAATAACGTATCTCCAATGAAAAATGTCAAGCATATAGCCACATTTGTATATGACATTTATGAGATATACGAGTCACCTGTATCTTGAGTTCCTAGTATTGATCTATAGTCGTACTATGAAATGCCGTTATCATATAGCTGAAGAACCTTCATCATGGTTTTCGGGTTGATCGTACAGTTGTATGCTTTCTCTACTTAATAGATGTACAGTTATTGAGATTGTGTATGCGAGGCGCTCTTGCATAGATCAATAGGTACGAAGCTCAATCTCTGCGCTTCCTTGTGGAAAATGGATAACCACAGTGCGATTTCCCACTTCATCAGCCGCTTGATCGCGTGTCACAATCTTGGGTTTGACACCAGGTCCACAAGCCAGGCGTACAATCGCGTCAGCATGCACGGTTGCTAAAGGAGGATCAACGACGACGACACGCGCTGGACGATTTTCTGCACAGAGCGATAATGACGCATCCCACAGACTTCCGCCTGGCCCGCTCGCTGAGGCGAATCGGCTTTCTCGGGTCGCTACTTCACCAGTAGACCACAGTGCAAGCACAATAATAACCATCGGTATGACCAATCTCTGTGTAATGCTTGCGCGAATGTCTTGGCTGTGTGTCTGCTTCTGTGATGATTGGATAAAAGAGAAATACATCGTCAGCAACAACCCGGCAGCACATACCGGGAGGTAGAGATAGCGCGAATCGGGCGCAGAGGTAAATGGTGCCGTTGGGAGAAGTGTAATCAATAGAGCTAGTATGGCGTAGCGTACCACCCAAGGTCCAAGGAACAGCAGTACCAACAACCCTACACTCACTAAACCTCCGAAAGAAATCAGCCAGAACGCATCGCCATGTTCCGTTCCTGGTAGCGGTGCGATAATCAAAGCCAGGCTACGTACAGGATTAAAGATGACATGCCACCCTAGTCCATACCCTCCTTCCTGCACAAGATAATTTCTTTGTATAACGGTTAGTTGTAGCACAAGATAGAGTATGACCACTATTGCTGGTAGTACATACAGTGACAAATGTCTGAAAGAACGCACTAATTGCCATGGCGATGTGTCTTGTCGTTGGAAAAAAAGACCACCTCCGAGCAAAAGGAGCAGAGGTAGCCCAATAATAGCTGTTTCTTTTGTAAACAGCGCTAGTCCTAAAGCCAGTGTAGTTCCACCTATGAACAGAAATGCAGCAACAGAACCATTATGAAAAGCAGGAGAAAGCAATCTTGTATTGTGGGTAGAGGTATCGCTTGTAATTGTTTGTTGGGGGGCCGTTTCATCCCGACTGAGTGTGACAGGCGTTTGTTGGTGAGGTATTACCTGGTTATATGATACCCACAAGTGGAGCATGAGCAGCAACAAACATGTGGCAATGAGTTCACTCTGTGCAGACACCCACACAACTGCCTCGAATAATGCTGGGTGCAATGCAACAAACCCAATAGCAATGATTGACGCCGACCAACGACAACCCAGTCGCCAAGTCAGCCCTCCGAGTAGTAGCGCATTGGTGAGATGCAGCACCACACTCACAAAGTGGTATCCGGCTGGCTCCAATCCAAACCATTGGATTTGCCACCACCACACAAACCACATGATAGGACGATAGAAATGGTCTTGTTCATCTATTTGAAATGATGCTCTGATAAGGTCAGGTACATTGAGCTGATAAATATTGAGTAACCATTGATAATCGTCAGCGGCAAACGGTCTTGCAAATAGCCCTCGGTAGGCATATATCACAAGTGCAATAATGCTTACCAACGTGATCCATCGTACTTGTCGGAAGAAGAAATATTTCAAGCTATACACAATTCCTGCTATATATTACCATTCGGGTCGCGATTATATCATGGTCCATCCAATGAATGATACGACATCAATAACCTGAGCCCGTAACTTATTGAGAATGCATATTGTTATGATGAAAACGATGTATTTTTCGCATCATTGAGGGTGTCTGTTTTATAGAGAATGAGCGTGTTGATTACTGGTCGTGAATAGATACAATGAATATCGAAGAGAAAAGCAATGTCACATAAAAGTATAATCTATGTTTTCTTTGTCATGTGTATATCTCTCTCTGCGTGTGGTCAGCGGGAAACGGGCATCACTGGTGAGGGCGATCTGCCCGAGCTACAGGTGCAACAGGACGATAGCAATAGAAATGTGCCAGTTCCGCCACCACCGACTCCTACAGTGGTTCCATCTGACCCAACACCGGAACCACCCACTCCAGCTCCACCGACGGCTACAGCGGTCCCGCCAACGCCAGTTCCGCCGACGGCCACAGCGGTCCCGCCAACACCAGTTCCACAAACAGCAGTCCCGCCGCCACCTGCGCCAGAGCCACCGCCACCTGCGCCAGAGCCACCGCCACCTGCGCCAGAGCCACCGCCACCTGCGCCAGAGCCACCGCCACCACCTTCCAATGATGGTGGAGGAGGGGGAGATGATGACGATGACGATGATGATGACGGAGGTGATGACGACGATGATGATTGATTTAGCAAAATAAAGTTGGCTTCAAGCAACCTGCTTAGTGATATGTTCATACTAGTTCATGTTCAAATGCGAAGCGGGTTGCTGCACTTCTTGTATTGACATCTAATTTGCTGTAAATAGAACGGAGATGGGCATTCACCGTTAATCGACTGAGAATGAGTTGATCTGCGATCTGGGCATTGGTCATTCCCTGAGCAACTAACCGCAAGACTTCAACTTCTCGACTTGTCAGGCCAGCAGGTACTGTACCAACTTCGTGCTCTGTTACAACTGATGATGTTTGCATGTCTGAATGGATTACAGGAACTGATTGTGGCTTATCTGCTAGTGCTTGTTCAGGGGTCAAGCCACGCCCACGATCCCACATACTGCTAAACTCCTCAGAGGCCAATGAGTTTTTGATTTTATCGATTAAATGCTGGTGGTTGCTGCGTTCCCGAATTGGTAAGGGTGCACCTATTGTTTCTCGCAACGCATCTGCTGAACCACACAGCACCGTCGCACGTAAAAAATCTTTTTGTTTGTATGCCAATCGTGCAGAGATTTCTAACGATTCAGCAATACCTTGCTTATCACCGATTTTCTGACGAAGTTTCAAACTTTCCCCCATGAGTTTTTGTGCCTGGGTTGTATCATCTTGCTCAAGTTTTGCTAGCGCAATATTATGCAGGAGTATGGAGGTAAGTCGATAGTCTCTTAACTCCTGCGCTATGGCTAACCCCTCTTTACAGAGCACAATAGTGCGTTCATAATTATGTTGCTTAAGTTCATAATCACTTAAATTTAGAAGACAAATAAGCACATTATGAAGATCCTCGCATTGACGACTAAGGTGCAGCGACTCTTCGGTTAATTGAATTGCTGTCTCAAATTGATTGTGGTTCTCTGCTACTAATCCTAAATTGTTAAGCAACCGTGCAATACCTGGCACATCTTGTAACGTTTGACGCAAAGCCAAACTTTCCTCGTAACATTGACCAGCGAGGGCATACTCGCCACGATTGAGCTTTACATTCCCTAGATAATGAAGTGCTTTGGCGATACCTGCTGGATCATTAATCTCACGCCATAACCGTATACCTGTATCGAGTTGCTGTTCTGCTTGGTCATAGTCTCCCTGCATCTTTGCAAGAAGTGCAGTGTCAGATAACAAACGAGCATACGCAGTTTTTGAGAGGGAATGCTTTTGGGAGAGTATCAGGTTAGACCAGTAGCGTCCTTCATAGAAATGGCCTCGTACCAACCGGAAGCGAGTTAATGCACAGGTAAGACGTGCGGCTGTTTCAACATCGTGTTGATTGAGCAACCATTGCAGAGCTATACGGAAGTTTTCGTGTTCTACTTCAAATCGTTGGAGCCACATCGATTGTTGTGGACCAAATAGTTCTTTCTCTGCATCAGTAGCAAATGTACAATAATAATAGGCATGACGTTGTTGCAAGGACTGTTCATTGGTCTGATGAAGGAGGCGCTCGAAGGCGTATTCACGAATAGTTTCGAGCATCACAAAGCGTGGTTCACCATCGGTCCCCTCTTCTTGTCGCAGGAGACTCTTATCAACCAACGAGGCAAGAATATCGAGAAGTATACCTGCATTCTCACATGTTCCAAATGCATCGTCCTGTTGCTCTAGAACACATACTTCCTCTGCCGCTTCTAGGGAAAATCCTCTCGCAAACACTGATATAGCTGCAAACAACGTCTGTTCTGATGCATCTAATAAATCATAGCTCCAATCAATGGCGCCACGCAATGTTTGTTGACGTGCAGGTACATCTCGAGTTCCTCCTTTAAGAAAGGCTAAACGGCTACTAAGACGCGACAGGAGCGCTGCTGGTGCAAAAAGCTTGATTCGTGCTGCAGCCAGTTCGATGGCTAGGGGGAGGCCATCCAATCGCTGACAGATTTCGGCAACAGCCGGGGCATTATCATTCGTTACTATAAAATCGGTCTTAACAGCCTTTGCACGTTCAATAAACAAACGGACCGACTCATACTGAGTTAGTTGATCAAGAGAAGGCAACGTATCTGTGTCCGGTAGTGCAAGCGGTGGGACTACTAGTTCGTATTCACCAGAAACTCGTAAAACCATCCGACTGGTAACCAGAATCTTTAACTGTGGTACCGCACTGAGTAGATCGACTACCAATGGTGCTGCTTCAGCGACTTGCTCAAAATTATCGAGAACCATTAAAACACACTTATACTGCAAGTATTCTTTGAGCATATCAACGATTGATTGAGTCCCTGATTCTTTGAACCCCAACGCATGCATAATAGCCAGCGCCACTAATGTAGGGTCGTGTACGGATGACAGTGAGACAAAGAGTACTCCGTCAGAAAAATCATGGGTGAGGTGGTTAGCTGCTTGTACAGCCAAACGTGTCTTGCCGGCACCCCCAGGTCCTGTCAGAGTGAGTAACCGTACATCAGCCCGACGCAGGAGGTTGCATGCGTGGGTGATTTCCTTTTCTCGTCCAATAAGTGATGTAAGTTGTGTCGGAAGATTAGTCATATGCTGATTAAGTGTTGTAGGTAGAGGAAATTCGGTGGGTACATGTTCTACTAGGGCCTGAAACATAGTCTCTGTACGTGGTATCCCTTGTACATAATAGTTACCTAAGCGAGATATTTGTATGCCTGGTAGTAATTCATCACGAATGAGTTCATATGTTGCCGACGAAAGCATAATCTGGCCGTTATGCACAATTTTAAAGAGATAAACAGCTTGCTCAATCGCAGTGCCAGTGTATCTATTTTTGTGGAGTATGGCATTACCTGTGTGTAATACTATAGGAGGAAGTTTTCTTAGATTTGTGTGTTGATCCAGAAATCTCTGAATAGTGATGGAATTGACAAGGGCATCAATGGCTACAGTGAAGGCAGCAACAATAATATCATTTGTTTCAAAAACCAACTTACTGTGGTTTTGTAAATGACGAACAGTACCATCATGCCAGTTGTTAGAGGCATGGAACGGTTGTGAGTCTTCTTGGTAGTGCTGTTTCGGGCTATCAGTACCAATTAAAAGGAAGGTAACTGTATCAGCTTGCTGGGCAGACATGGCACCTCCTACATTATAAACAGTCACCTTATAAATCTATATTTTATTATACCATTAGTAGTTTATTTATTAATTTTTTGAACTACCAAACATAGTATAATTTTGTAGTAGTTGTATATATGGGATAGGAAGCTGGTATATCTATCAAGCTGAGAGAAGTCTCCAAAATGTATTTACAGATTGTCCTGAGCAAATGGAAGATTGTTAGGATGAAGACGCAGAAACAACTGTGTTCTTCTGTTTTTTCGCTTTATACATGGCTTGATCAGCTTTGTGTACCAGGTCTAGAATAGTTTCTTCAGGATCGGTGTTCACCGCAACCCCCACACTGACTGTCACGCGAACGATTGCCCCAACACTTGTATCGATTGACAGGCTATCGATATGTGTGCGAATACGTTCAGCGATGGCAAGGGCTTCTGAGAGACTCATGTTTGGAAACACGATCCCAAATTCATCACCACCCCAGCGACCAACAATATCGCTACGACGCACTTCTTGACGTAGTGTTTGTGCCAATGTAAATAACACGACATCTCCAGCAACATGACCATAGGTGTTGTTATATGTTCGCATATTGTCGACTTCGACAACCGCAAAGGCAAGGGTTGTATGACGCCGTTGTAACCGCTGGAATTCTTTATCAAGACGTGTAAACAAATATCGTCGATTGTACAACCGTGTCGTGTCGTCTGTGATACTCAATCGATGCCAATAGGCACTGATAAAAGCAATGTAGGCGCCAACAATAATAGCAAGACTCGTTACGACTATCTGTCCAATAAGGACAAACCATAGTGAGTCAAGAATCCACAATGCTGTTGTAACAGTTGAGACAGTTAATGCAATAATTGCACCGATTAATGCGCCAAATAAGGCGATACGTCGTAGTGATAAATCAGATTTGTGAAGATGTTCAATAAACGTCATGGGCTGTACACTGCTTTGTTGATGCTAAGACGTGGCGAATACTACGATATGAACGTTATAAAGTAGTATGTATACGAGAGCTAATCGGATTTGTATTACTTTACTAAATAAATATACTACAGAAAGATGTGTTCTGATTTAGAATTGTGTCAAGTGGTAAGAAGTATGGTATTGATATACCTTATAACACAAGATAATGAAAGTCAATACATGCTTGGGGTAGCAGGAACAAGCCTCACGAACACCTCATAGAGTTATTGCTTTCTTCAAACAAAAAGCAGGTTATCCACTTATTAGGATGGATATAACCTGCTTTTACTAATGAGTTGGAGAGGCGTGGGTAAATGTACTAGTTCAGGCGCTCAAAGACACCTGCAGCACCCATGCCGCCACCAATACACATGGTTACGAGACCATAGCGTGCGTTACGGCGCGCCATCTCGTACATGAGTTGAACGGTCAGTTTGGCTCCTGAGCAGCCAAGTGGATGCCCGAGCGCAATCGCTCCACCATTCACATTGAGCTTCTCTTCATCCATCTCAAGTTGCCTCGCGACTGCCAATGCCTGTGCAGCGAACGCTTCGTTCAACTCGATCAGGTCGATATCTTCAAGTGAGAGACCAGCGATTTTTAGTGCCTTTGGAACGGCTGCAACCGGACCAATACCCATAATTTCGGGTGGCACTCCACCAACTGCAAAGGAGAGGAAGCGTGCCATTGGTTTCAGACCAAGTGCATCAGCTTTCTCGCGGCTCATTACTACAACGGCTGCTGCTCCATCATTCATTTGTGATGAATTGCCGGCGGTCACCGAGCCCTTGACCGCGAAGACGGGGCGTAGCTTGGCTAATGCCTCCTGAGAGGTACCGCGTCGAGGACCTTCGTCGGTATCGAATGTCGTGTTGGCACGATGACGTTCGCCCTTCTCGAACCACACATGCTCAACATCAACAGGCACAATTTCATCCTTAAATGTACCGGCATCAATGGCGGCAAGTGCACGTTGGTGTGAGCGCAGGGCAAATGCGTCTTGATCTTCCCGGCTGACACCATATTTATTGGCCACGTTCTCGGCTGTGAGACCCATGCCAAGATACACATCGGGATTAATCTCGACCATTTCTGGACTCGGTGCAAAGTGATGGCCTGACATTGGAACGAGGCTCATATTTTCAGCACCACCAGCGACAATAACATCACCCATCCCCGTCATAATTTGCTGGGCTGCTAGCGCAATGGTTTGCAAACCGGATGAGCAAAAACGATTGACCGTCTGCCCAGGAACCTCGTGTGGGAGACCAGCACGAAGGGCAGCAACACGGGCCATGTTCAAGCCCTGCTCTGCCTCAGGCATCGCACAGCCAATAATGACATCATCAATTTCTTTCGTGTCTAAACCGGGTGCACGTTCAACGGCTGCTTTTACCGCAGTTGCGGCCAGTTCGCTGGTATGTGTTGTGCGAAGTGTCCCACGCGGGGCTTTGCCTATGGCCGTGCGTGCAGCAGATACAATCACAGCTTCTCGCATTGGTATATCTCCTATGTGTCATTACGTATGTTTGTTTTAAGAAGATGCCTACAACAAAGTATTGCATACATCTCATTTTTGATCGATTTGTTGTGCTTCCCACTCGTCAAGGAGTATCTCCCCCAACCACTCATCATGCCAGCGGCCATGGAAAAAACGATTGCGACGCAACAAACCACATTGCTTGTACCCAGACCTTTCCAGCGCTCGTCTGTTCCGTTCGTTGCCACTAGCTACCGATGTGAGTATTTTTTCAAGCCCCAGCTCACGAAACGCGTAGGTGGTACGTAGACGAATTGCCTCGGTAGCATAGCCTTTGCCCACTGCGTTGGATCGCCGATGATCGTACCACTGTGCGAGTGACGATGACGCCATTCAATGTGTTGCAACCCGATATTTCCAATCAACTTTCCATTTTCGCGTAACACGATGGCCCAGACAATATCATTGGTGCTATCGGCCATTTGCTCAAGCCATTCTGCTTCCTGCCGTAGTGATGGTGGGTTGCTATAACACGTCAACTGTGGGTCCGCAAACCACTGGATATATGTTGCTGCATAGGCTGCTTTTGGTGGCTCAAGCCGAATATGTTCACCTTCAATGATAGGACCATACATATGCCCACTCCGTGCGAGAGTCTACTAGCACCTAATTTCGTACAGGTTTACCACTCTGCAACATTCCCATAATGCGTTCTTGTGTTTTCGGTTCCTGTGCAAGTTTGATAAACTCTTCAACCTCAAGATCCAGAATGTATTCTTCTGTGACCCATTGTGGTGTACTGAGATCGCCACCGCACATCACGAAGGCTAACGATTTGGCCAACTTCACATCGTGCTCACTCACATAGCCACCCACCTTCATGCCGTGGAGATTGGCTCCAATCGCGGCGAGCCCACGCTTGCCAAAGGCGTAGATCGGTTCGCCACCACGTGGCGGTGGTGTGTACCCTGTTTGTACTAACTCCAAAACAGAAGCTTTGGCTTCAGCAATCAGGCGCTCTTTATTCATAACGATCTTGTCGTCTTCGTCCATAAAGCCAAGTTGTCGTGATGCCTCGGCACTCTCACCAACTTTCGCCATGGCAATGGTTTCAAATGCCTCTCGGAAATAGGGCAGTGCATCGACGTGTGGTGTGTGCATATGTGGTGAGACCTGACGCCGCAAAAACTCTTTACAACCACCAGCTCCGGGAATGAGGCCAACGCCTAGTTCGACCTGACCCATGTAGGTTTCTGCCGATGCGACCTGTCGTGTACCAGCCATAGCCACTTCGGCTCCGCCACCTAACACACGACCGTATGGTGCAGTTACCACGGGTTTGGGGCACATACGCAAGGCAAACATTAAATCCTGTGTTGATTTGACGGCTTCGCGAAGTTGGTCGATCTGCCCACTACCAACACTCATGGCAACCAAACCAATATTGGCACCAACACAGAAATCCTGGGCCTGGTTACCGATTACCAATCCGACCCATTTGTCTTCTTTCAACATTTCTAGTGCTTGTTGCCCCATGATCGTAATGAGTGGATCAAGGGCATTCATCTTGGAGTGGAATTCGAGGCAAAGCACACCATCGTCGAGATCAAGGATACTGGCACTCTCGTTACGTGCCAACTCTCGCCCCTGTGCACGCAGGTCATCGAGCACAATGATGCCATCAAGTGGGCTCAAGGTGACGTATTCTTTTGCGTTGATGTCATAGACACCGGTCACACGTCCGTTTTCGCGGCGGTAGAATGACTCCACACCACCATTAACCATTTCTTTAACCCATGGTGCAACAGCAATATCCTGTGCTTCCATGGTCGCAATGGTTTTGCGAACACCTATCGCATCCCACATCTCAAACGGCCCTAACTGCTGGTTGAAACCCCAGCGCATCGCCTTATCGACATCGGTAATATGGTCGCTGATTTCGGGAATACGGCGCGAGGTGTAGGCCAGAATGCGGAGCGTTGTGTCACGCAAATAGTGACCAGCGCGGTCCATATCGGCGTTATCCATGATAAATTGGAGCCGCTCGGGCAGACTCTCTATCTTACGAGCCTTCCCAACCAGATCAAAGCGTACTTTCGTGGGGGCCTGGTGTTCCATGGTCTGGAGGTTGAGTGGCCAGAATTCTTTGCCAGCGGCACCTTTGGTCTGCTTATAGAAACCAGCACCTGCTTTATTGCCCAGCCAGCCTTTTTCGAGCATTTGCTCCATTACCGCCGGAATCTTGTATGTTTCGTGTTCTTCATCATCTGGGACAGCCGTGTAGATGTTGCGTGTGACGTGCGCCATCACATCAAGCCCTACCAGGTCGGTCAAGCGGAATGTTGCTGTCTTGGGATTGCCAATAAGCTCGCCTGTCAAACTGTCAACTTCCTCAATGGTATAGCCATTCTCCAGCGCATGTAGGAAGCGAACCTGCCCGGCGTAGGTGCCGATACGGTTGGCGATGAAGTTGGGGCGATCTTTGGCGGTCACCACGCCCTTGCCCAACTCCACATCAGCAAACTGACGGATGGCTTCGACCACTTCGGGAGCGGTGTCCGGTGTTGGAATGACTTCCACCAGGTAGAGATACCGTGGTGGGTTGAAGAAGTGGGTTCCCATAAAGCTGCGACGGAAATCCTCTGAGCGACCTTCTGCAATTTTGGCAATAGGAATACCACTGGTGTTTGAAGAAACAATACTGCCCGGCTTGCGGCGAGCTTCGATCTGTTCCATCAAGGCTCGTTTGGGTTCGAGTTGCTCGATCACCACCTCAACGATCCAATCGGCATCGTCGATCAAATGCAAATCATCGGTGAGATTGCCAATTGTGATCAGGTTGGCGCGTTCAGGCACAAACAGCGCGGCTGGCCGAGATTTTTTGATACGCTCCATACCAGCATTGACAATACGGTTGCGGACAACTTTTGACTCTAATGTGAGGCCCTTGGCTTTCTCTTCAGGAGTAAGCTCAGTCGGAGCCACATCAAGCAAAACAACAGGGAGACCAGCATTGGCAACATGTGCTGCAATGCCACCTCCCATCGTACCTGCGCCGATGACGGCGACTTTTTGAATGGTGTGTGTCATCAGGTTCTCCTTGTTCAACACAACTTTGTGCAGAGAGCCGAATAGTCTGGCTGATCTGCCATGATGCAGTCAGTCAGCAAAAGAGAAGATTGGAAACGACAATGTCTATTACTATTCTACCACCTCAACACGATGTATTGATCCATTTTCAAAAGAGAAGCATCTCAACGAGCTACGCGGTGGCTAAAACATACGCGATTACTACGCTGAGATACTTCAAACATATCCATACAACAACGAACCAGGATTGTTATATCAGGTCATGGTCCAGATAGGACAGTATAAATGACAACCGAGATATACCTGGCCGTCAGATTTTTATCGCAAATCTTTGCTCGAGTACCCAAGAATACGTCGTGCCACAATCAGACGATTGATCTGACCAGTACCTTCGTAGATGTCGTTGATACGTGCATCACGCATCCACTTTTCGAGTAGCAACTTGCAGGAGTAGCCCTCTGGCCCGAGCAATTCAACCGCTTTTTGCGTGACAAAGTTTGCAACGGCACCGGCTTTGACTTTGCACATCGAGGCTTCCAAGGTGTTTTCTTCACGAGCATCCATCTTGGCAGCAGCTTTAAGAACCAGCAACCAAGCGGCGCGATGCTGTGCTTCCATCTCCAGCAGTTCGCGTTCGATGGCGGTCTGCTGATTGGTTGGCACACCATGGCGGATCTGGACATCATGCTCTTTGAGGTACGAAACAACATACTCAAGTGATGCACGCGCAATGCCTAGAGCCGATGCGGCAACGGCTGGGCGAGTGGCATCGAAGGTCTTCATGGCGCCACGGAAGCCTTTGCGGCTTTCGGCACTCCCATCGTGTTTGGTGATTTCAGGGCTTCCCAAAACATTGTCAAACGGAATGCGACAATCCTGGAAGACCAGTGAAGCGGTGTCTGATGCACGAATACCATGCTTATGCTCAACCTTGGCGACAGTCATGCCAGGGTTGCCAGCCTCGACTACAAATGGCTTCATACCACCACGACCTGCTTCGGGGTCAATGGTAGCCCACACCACGACAAAGCCAGGGGACTCTTTGGCAGCCATCAGACCACCAGTGACGAAGATCTTCTCACCGTTGATGATCCAGTGCTTACCGTCTTCTGTGAGACGTGCAGAGGTACGAATGGAAGCAGTATCAGATCCGGCATGTGCTTCAGTCATTGCCATAGCAGCCCACTTGGGCTCGCCTTCGCGGAAACGCTTCAGGAAGCGCTCTTTTTGCTCTGGTGTACCAGTGGCGTCGACCGCTGCACCACCAAGTGCACCACCAGGGGTGGAGAGGTACAGACCAGCGTCGCCCCACGATAGGGCTTCGACCACATGGATCAACATCATATGACCGATGCGGGGCTTGTCGCGCTTCTTACCACCATCATCTTCAACTGAGAAGCTACGGCCACCCTGCGCCATAATCGTTGGCCACATCATATTGATGTAGTCCCAGGGTCGTTCACTTTCATGCTCATCGTAGTAGCGTGCAACCGGGCGCATCACTTGCTGCCCCATCATGGTGATAAATTCTACTTGTCGCTTGACAGGTTCTGGAAGTTCAAAATCAATCATTGTTCTATTCCTCTGACCGTTGATTAGTATTTTCAATTCAAGAAAGCTAAAGTTTAATCACCAGCCGCTATTACACCATTGCCATACCGAGAAATGTTGTAAATCCACGTCCATTGCGAAGCCAGCGCTCTACCGGATGCTCACGAATGTATCCGTGACCACCAAGTACCTGTACTGCGCGGTCGGTTACAAACAAGACAGACTCATCAGCGTAGTGTTTTGCCAGCATGGAAGTGCGGGTTGCATCCTGGCCCTGATCAAGCTCCCAGGCGGCTTCGAGCGCTAACAATTGTGTTGACTCGACTTCGATAGCCATCTCTGCCAGCATAAAGGCAATGGCCTGTTTCTGAGCAATAGGCTGACCGAATGCTTCACGTTCTTTGGCATACTTGAGTGCATACTCGTATGCACCACGTGCCATCCCAACGGCCATGCCGGTCAGTGCTACACGAGAGTAGTTCAGCAGCATTTCAATGTCACAACCTTTGTCGCCACCCAGCCGTGCATCTGTGGCCACACGCACATTCTCAAACTTTACTTCGTTGGTCGGGAGTGCGCGTAATCCCATATGTTTCTCTTCGTCAAGGACGGTCACACCATCGGTGCCCTTCTCGACAATAAAGGCCTGTGTCTGGTCGCCTTCACGGGCATAGACCAGCATAACTTCAGCCTTCTCGGCGAGTGGAACATATGACTTGCTTCCATTGATGACATAGCCATCGCTCTGTTTCTCAGCCGTGGTCTCCAGATTGTAGGGGTCAAAGTTCCAGCGTGGCTCGATCATAGCAGCAGTCGCCGGGAAAAAATCAGCGTCGGTCAGGCGTGGCAACCATTTTTGCTTTTGCTCATCAGTACCACAGTGAAGGACGGGAATAGCCAACAAGTTGGGAGTTAGCAAGTAGAATCCCATCGAGAGATCACCATAGGCAAGCTCTTCTGCTGCAAGCACACCAGTGACAGCTGAATGTTCGTCACCAAAGCCCCCATATGTCTCGGGGATAGCATTGGGCAAAAGGCCGAGTTCCCATCCTTTATCGATAATTTCGGTAGGCATGCGTGCCAATTCATCGGCATCGTGGGCCGCTGGCTGTAGTCGCTCAGTGGCATACCGTCGTACTGTTTCAATGATAAGTGCTTGTTCTTCTGATGGTGTAAAAGAAATCATAACCCGCTCCTGTTGTGATGATAATGCTGTCGTTCATCCCAACCTTTAACAAAACTTGTAACTCTTCTTTACTCGTATTTGTTTTACATGGTCTGTTTGTGTACCAACCGACGTAGGCTGTTTTATGCCATTTTACGAGGGTTGAACGACAAGCTTATCAAATGTCATAACAATTAATATGTCTTTCCATTCAGCCAATACAAACCTATATTTACATATTGAGTGCTTGCATTTGCATGAGTAGCGGAAGGCTCCCCTCAAATTTTAATTTATTGGTCATAAAAGCCATCTGGCTGTTGAGGTCGCCTCGCATCATTGCAACGTAATCCTCTGCGGTCATCAGGATCGTTACTTCAGGTGTGTCGGTATTTCCGAAGAGAATGGTACTCTCGTAGTTAGAGTCGTCTTCGCGTGTCAGATCGACTTTGAGTGCACCCTTCAGCCCTTGAATGACACGGACTTTACCCCGTAGCGCATAGTGGATGGCAGGGTCGATATCATCGGCAGTCATACCCTGCCGCCAGTCTTCGACACTCACAGTAGTTCGCATATCGCTCTCGGGAATATCGCCAGATGTGACTTCGACGGTGCCGTTGTGAATACGGATACCGTACAGGCCACCATCGGCGCCGGTAATGTCATATACTGCGGTAAATTCGGGTTGTTCAGTCACATCGGATGATGCGTCTGCCATGCCAGAGGAAATAAGTTCGGGGACGACACGTTCAAAATATTCGGCTACACTCATGTCTTTCGACATAGAACCTTAACTCCTTTGTATATAAATGAAGCGAATACACCGAAACAGCATGTTAGTGATTGTGTATGTTGGAAAACATATTGGGGTATACAAACGCTTCATTGCGATCATTGATTCTTTGTGACATATAACGCAGTGTATCATGAGCATGTTGCAAGGATGTTGCGAGAATGTTGCACATCTTCTGTCATGATTTTGCTGATCGTAATTCATCCCATACTGAAGACAAATAATCGTTCATTTTGACTTTTTGATAAAGAGGGATAAGGGGAGATATTGGCAGCGGTAGCTTCAAACTGCCGCTGCATGCATGTAGACATCGAATATATGTACTATAATTGCCATTCAAATATAAACTAATTGTGCGGAGTAGCAACATGACACGCCCAGAAGCGACCCAACCCTCCCCTCTCACAAGAATAATAGATGATTTCCTGGCGATGTGGTGCAATGCACGCAGCCATTCCCAGCCATCAATACACAAGGTTGAGTCACTCCGTCATGTCCGCTTTGCAAAACCACCCGCAACGGGCAAGCAGACACGGCTTGATGAATTCTTTCTTCTCGGTTCTGAAAGCGCAGATGAGGTTGTCAGCCTTGTGCAGCATACTATCGGTACCAAACCACATTGGCTTACCTTTTTTACGCAGAATCCTGAAGTTTTGAAAAACACGTATGTCTCTTTTGGATACACATCTCGTGCCGATGAATACCTGATGCGGCTACCATCGCTAACACCAAACGAGGCATCAGAAGCATCGGTGGGGCTGGTCCAGCGCGTTCGCTCTGCTCAAGAGGCTGAATGGCTCAACACTGCGGCAGACACCACTGTTGCTGACCCAGCCCGTGTGCATGATTCGGCGGTTGGCTATTATTACATCAAGCTTGATGACCAACTCGCTGCGTATGGTCTGGTCAGTATGGTGGCGAATGGTCTTGCCGGCCTCGACCGCATTCATACAGCCTCAGCG
>JBCDFA010000159.1:0-16287 GCA_039178835.1 Chloroflexota bacterium | reverse complement strand
TTGATTACTCATAGCGCTATCCTCTCATGGCACGTAGTAATTTGAGCATATCCCAGGCCATCCCAAAGAAGGAGCGTCGCTCTTGCAGCATGCCAACAATCTCTTTTTCCATCGTTCGTTTGGGCATACCATGGGCAGTGAAGTAGCGCAACGCGGCCTCGTTCAAGAAACTTGTGTAGGTCCCCATGAAGTGTGGGGTATTGTCTAAGAAGTCCGTCATACGGCGATATTGTTTCATATCCTTGAGGACAAAACTGCCCTCCAGATTCTGACGATACTGATTGAGAAACCCTGCCGAGAAATCACGCCTGAGGTGCGCTGCAATAGCCGTTTCACCAGCCATACGCCCTGCCGTCATCGCCAGGTTGGTCCCCTCGCGGTGAAGCGCATCGACCATGCCTGCTGCATCACCGGCCACGAGCACGCCATCCGCATGGAGCTTAGGCATACGATCATAGCCTGTTTCGGGGATGAGATGAGCGCCGTACTCCCGCGATTCACCGCCTTCCAGATAGGGCTTAATAACGGGATGGTTTTTGAAACGGGCCAGTACCTCATACGGCCGTACTTTGTGTTGCACAAACTCTTCGAGCAACATGCCAACCCCAATCGAAATACCAGACTTATCGGTGTAGAGGAAGGAGATGCCGGGGAGACCCATGGTTGCGTCGCCAAAGATGTCGATGGCCACACCTTCTTTTGCGCCATCTAGCCCAAAGCGCGCTTGAATCTCCTTGGTTGGCAGGCTGATATATTCTTTCACAGCAAGGGCGACAAAACGCGGCGGCAAATCGTTCTTAATCAGACCAACTTTCTGAGTCAGCAGATTGTTGACACCCTCAGAAATCACGACGATGGGTGCATATACTTCACCGTTCGGTCGATCAGTGTCGACCCCGATCACACGGCCCTGCGGATCACGCAGGATGTCGGTCACAGTGGTTTTGGTAATAACGAGTGCACCTGCGTCTGCTGCCTGTTCCGCAAACCATGGATCAAACACCGCTCGCAAGACAGTATATGACTCTGCTGGCTCCTTCTTATAGTCCTCGCTCTTGTGCATCACCCGCACAACGCTATCAGGCGATAACATCCAGTAGCCCTGCTCAGTCACCGGGCGCTCAAAAGGTGGTTTGCGTTCCCAGTAATCAGGCAACACATCGGCCAGCGCATGGGTGTACATAACGCCGCCGAAAAAGTTCTTGGCTCCAACAAAACGCCCACGCTCGATCAAAATAACCTTGAGGCCACCACGAGCCATGGTCAATGCTGCGGAGGTTCCTGCCGGGCCGCCACCCACAACAATCGCATCAAAGGTGAGTTTATTCGGCATGTTGACCTCCCTTGACCTGTTTAATCATTTCGGGGATGACTTCATACAAATCGCCAACGATGCTGACATCGGACATCTGGAATATCGGTGCGTTTGGGTCAGAGTTGATGGCTACAATAAAGTCAGAGCCATTCATACCGACGGTATGCTGGACTGCACCCGAGATGCCGGCAGCAATATACAGCTTGGGTCGCACCGTTTTACCTGTCTGACCGACTTGATGATCGATACCAACCCAGCCAGCATCGATCACGGGACGACTGGCCCCGACAACGCCACCAAGTGCGCTGGCCAGTTCCTCCAATAGTTTGAACCCATCCGGTCCACCAACGCCTTTACCACCAGCCACAATCACCTCAGCATATTCGATGTTGAATTTCTCTTCGCCAGGAATGAAACGAACCTGCTTGACAGGAACTTCCTCTTCGGTCATATCCAAAGACTCCTGAACGACTTCGCCCTCAGCAGAAGCCAAGGGTTCTGGCATCGTCAAGACGCGTGGGCGTACTGTCGCCATCTGTGGGCGATGCTTTCTACATAAGATCGTGGCCATGAGGTTGCCACCAAAAGTGGGCCGGGTGGCCGCGAGAATTTTCTTCTGTGGATCAATCGCTAGTTCGGTAGAGTCAGCGGTAAGCCCAGTCTTGACACGTGTGGCAATCGAGCTGGCCAGATCACGGCCCAATGCTGTGGCGCCAACCAAAAAAATCTCGGGCGTATACTGTTCGACCAGTTTACTCGCCCCCACGGCATAGGGCAGATTACGGTATATTTCCAGTACGGGGTCATCGATGACATAGACACGTTTTGCCCCATAAAGAAAAGCTTCAGAGGGAATATCCGACACCTGGTGGCCAAGCAAAACCCCTTCGACAACGCCATCAAGGTCGGCTGCGAGTTGACCTGCTGCTCCAAGCAGTTCCCACGACACCGGATGTGGTTTTCCGTCCTCTTGCTCAATGAAAACCCAGATGCGGGGTGCGGTTGTGGTTGTTTCTTCGCTCATTGGGTACCTCCACTCGGTCGTTGTCCCTGAAGAACCCCGGCCTGATTGATGAGACTCAACACATGGGCTGTGGTTTCTTGCAGGCCTTTCTCAGCTACCGTCACAACTTCACCAGCCTCACGAGGTGGAGGTGTACCGGCCTTACCAACGATGGTTGGCGAGCCTTTGATACCAATCTGTGTCGGATCAAACTGCACCGGCGTTTCAGCAGTCCAAAACTCTGGTTTATAGCTGGCCGCATTGATCAGATTAGCCAGCGGGGCCCGTTTCACTGGGGCAATTTCTTTTTCCACCGTCAGCAGAGCAGGGAGACGTGTCTCAACAACTTCGACACCCTGTTCGATTTTGCGATGGATCACAGCGGTTCGTGCATCAGGATCAAATGACTCGACAACAGTGGCATAGCTAATGAGTGGGACTTCTAGACGGGTGGCCACGCCTGGGCCAACCTGGGCCGTATCGCCATCGATAGCTTGCTTGCCAAACAGGAGTAAATCCACCTGCTCTTCTTCGAGAATGGCTTCGATGGTGCGTGCGAGCACGTAGGAGGTAGCAAGGGTGTCAGCCGCACCAAATTTCCGATCACTTACGAGGATAGCACGATCAACACCCTGTTCGACACATTCGACAAGGGCTTCGGCGGCTTTGGGAGGACCCATCGTAATGACGGTCACTTTGCCACCGAACTGTTCTTTCAAACGGACTGCCATTTCTACGGCGTGGATATCATACGGGTTGATGACTACGGGGACGCCTTCACGGATAAGGGTGCCGGTTTCGGGATTAATACGAACATTGGAGGTGTCCGGCACTTGTTTAATAGCTACAACTGCGTGCATGGCTTATCTCGCCTTCCACGATAATCCATTGAATGTCAGGGCCCCAACTCCGGGAACTTCTCTTGCTCTATGCAAAACGCATTATCTTTGCGGATTTGATCGGTTTGGGAAACTGGCCAAATCGTGCTATCACGCACGAAAACCCACAGCACATGCTCTGCGGGTTACATGGTGACAATGCGCTGTCGACAGTGGTTATGGAGCCGCGTTCGATCTTATGTAGCCATCATACTGTGGTGTTGGGAATCAGGGGTAAAGAAATAGCTTTTCTCTGAGAATATATGTCAACTTTCGCGGAGCTTCCGGAAGCTAACTTGACAATTTCTTACGAAGATCATACTCACATGTATATGCAAGTGTCCCGGAATCGAGTGGAAAATTCTGCTGACGTGCTTCAACATCAAGTAACACGCGTCCTGTCCAAACATATGTTTTGACTCCATCTGATCGATGAGCAAGTTTCTGCCAACATCGCATTTCCGACAGTTTCCATTTGCTTGCATCACTTTCAAGCGGATGAAGTATCACGTTGGGGCGAAGGAATCCACGATGTACCTGCTTCATACCCTGTTCAAGAATAGCACTCATAAGTATAGCTTCTACACCTTCCTCGACATCAAAAGGATTCATGCACACAATATAGTCGTTAAAATCAGCATCGAAACGGAGTGCCAATGAACCAATTGCTTTAATATGACCACACCTACTTAGCGCAATGTAGGGGCTATCACTCCACTGACGTTGAGTATCAACATCACGAGCTATCACAAATTGGGGAGTCATTTGAAAGTACAGCGTTGATGCCCGACCAAAACCAAACAAACCAAACATCTTTTTCCTCTCAAAGAGAGCTTCCGGAAGCTCGGATTACCCCAGCGGGAGATCATCCTCATCTGAAGCAAAGTCAACTTTATCATATACATCTTGTAGTAATAACGTGTAATCAATTGATGCTATCAAGATATTTGAATCACTTCCAATCGCCTCTCGTAATACCCATTCCCCATCCTCTCGGCGTGAGTAATGTTCAATATACTGTTTATCCTGTGCGAGAAGCAGGTAATCCTGTAATGTTTCAATAGTTCGATAATGGTGAACATTCATACCACGAGCATATCGTTCTGTTGATGGTGAGAGTACCTTGATGATAACAATCGGGTTGGTAACAGTATCACGTGTTGTATCGGTAAATTGCGGTTGACCACAAATAACTAATACATCAGGATATGTGTTTAATCCAGTCTCCTCGATCTTTACCCGCATATCACTTTGGTACACACGGCATGGGCGTTGTCGGAGTTGTGAGTGGAGTGTTGCAGGTGTGTTAGCCGCAATCAGATTATGTGACTCAGTACCACTTTGGTCATGTAGCTAAGTATAACAGCAGCTTTTGGAAGCTATTAGAGCCTCTCACAAGCCCGTTTTGCAACGATAGCCCATTGGGATGCGCTCGAGTGCTGGGAGCTTCCGGAAGCTCCGTGATCGCGCCAACACACCTTGCAACACAACACGCCAGTAGAATGCGCTTGAAGGAACAGACGGGAGGTAAGGATATCCGTAACTTAGTACCTAGATGGACGGTATAGCTTCCGGAAGCTCGTATGTGAAAGGTCACTTATCTATGCCTCGTCGTTATCTCCAATTCACCAAAGGCAGTTATTATCACGTTTACAACCGTGGCTTTGAGAGACAGTCGATTTTTCGAGAAGAGCGCAACTATCACTATCTGCTCGATTTACTAATGACTGTAGCTGCTGAATGTGAAGTATCTGTCATCGCCTATTGCTTGTTGCCCAATCACTATCATTGGCTCCTGCGACAGGATGGGGACACACCAGTTAGGGAGGTGCCCAGGCGAGTGTTTGGCAGCTACAGTCAGGCATTTAACAAGGCTTATAAACGTCGTGGAACATTATTCGATCAGCGCTATCAAGCCATTCTGGTCGACTCGGATGTCTACCTGTAGCGTCTCTGTTGCTATATCCACTGTAATCCTGTGAAACATGGCATGGTGACACAGCCCGAAGAGTGGCCCTACTCTAACTACATAAACTGGATTGCAGGGCCACAGGACACATCTGAGCAACAGTTTGTGCGTGATCAGTTCACCAACCCTGTTATGTATGAGGCACTCGTGCATACATACCTAGCTTCCGGAAGCTCGACAGGCGATGATACAATCGATTCAGCAGCAAAGAGTACCAAAGATCAACAAAGGAAAAGCAATGAGCTTCCGGAAGCTCCTAGAGCACGCCGAGCGAGGCGAGTCACAATGGCAGGATTGGCAGATCAGGCGTATTGATGGTGGCGCAAACAATCTGCTTTACCGCGCTACCAGCCCTCATGATGACCTAGCCATAAAGTTCACCATCCGTGATGAACGCCGACGGGCCAAGCGAGAATTCGAGGCTCTTTCAGCACTCGGACAGGTTAGGCTTGCAATCGCACCGGAGCCAGTATTACTTGATGAAGACCACTACCACAACCCGGTTATCGTGCAGCGGTGGCTTGAGGGCGATGTGCTGACCACACCACCAGAAGATGAAGCTGCCTGGTCAGGGCTGATCCAGCACTACGCAACAATCCATACAATCACCCCAAACGTCACATCCACTGTGCAATCAAAAGCGTTTATCAATGCAACAAGCAGCGCTACAGGGCGAGCCCTGGTTCAACACCATGTTGATCGACTACCCACCAGCGCCCGACCCGCGTCCCTCATTCACCTCCTTGAACAATTTGCTCAGTGGGAATCACCCGAATGGCCTACGCCACCAAGAGCGCTCTGTCGGGTTGATTCGAATTGTCCAAATTTTCTTCGCGTTTCAGATGGCTGGGCTTCTGTAGATTGGGAAAATAGTGGCTGGGGTGATCCTGCTTTTGAAATTGCTGAAATGATGGCCCATCCGGCATACCAAACAGTTCCACATACACGCTGGGAATGGGTTATTGAAACCTACGTTCAATATACGCAGGACACATGGGCCAAAACAAGGATTCAAACCTACTACACGATCATGCGGGTTTGGTGGGTGGTGCGATTTGCACGGCATCTGTATGAAGTTCCACACGGTCTGGATCCACGGCTTGTGGATAGATCACCAACATGGCAAACTGAAATGGAACAGAAGTATCAGAACTACCTCGGACAAGCATTACAGCTACTTCTCTCTCCAATGAGATAAACAAGTTTATCAAAGGACACTGAAAGCACGTCATATGATAGCGATACATTACCCACAACAACCAATGAAAACCTGTTGATTCTGTGTTGATAACACCTTGACGTATTCTTTATGCACGTGTTACTATGGTAGGTGTTGAAATTTTATTCCACATTATTGTAGTTGTTATTGGTGTGTTCCATGGTCATACATAACCCTGGTTCCCAGAGAAAGGCCGACCGATGATCCGGGTAACTGTTGACAGCATCCGCGTCAGCCTGTTGACACAAAATCGTGTTGTTGTCTTACGCGAAGTAGACAGCCGCCGCTACCTACCAATATTTATTGGCCCATTTGAGGCCGATGCGATAGCCATAGCCCTGCAAGGCTTAGAGCCACAACGCCCTATGACGCATGATTTATTGAAAACAATTTTTGGTGAGCTTGGTGCTTCTATCAGATATATCCTTATTAGCGATATACGCGATAGCACCTTCTATGCGCGGGTTGTTGCTGATCAGGGTAGCCACACTATAGAAATTGACTCCCGCCCGAGCGATGCTATCGCGATAGCAGTACGTACTGATGTGCCGATCTATGTTGAACCACATGTCCTTGAGCAAGGGGGTACCCCACTTGAAGAAGAGGAGGGTGAGCCAACATTAGAACCCAACGTTGATGAGCCAGAGATAGAAACTACTGAAGAAGGGTTGTCCCTCTTCCGTGATTTTATCAATTCACTTGACATCGATAAAGATGAGGGACAAAAAGATAAATAGATCAGTCTCCCCTCAAATTGTGGATAAGTAGCCTTCTTTTGTGGATAACTGGGTGCATTTGTGGATAAATCTGGGGATCGCTTGTGATTGTATGTGTACCATAGTGAATGTTTATTGATGTCTCACAAATGCCTCGGGAAAATGTGTATTAGTTTGAACATGTTATACAGATAGGAATTGTGCACCTGGATGCACAATTCTTTTTTTTTCCACCAATCCACAGCCCCTACTATTATTACTTCATGATTCTATATATATTATGGATAACTATGCATGTATAAAGAGGCTGTGTTATCGTATTTCCACATGTAGCTAGCGAATAACAACACTGGTACAGTGCTCCGCTACAATAGGGGTTGTTTGTTCAGGGTTGGGAATGAAGCGTACAGCATCAAATGTCGCACATTCTACGTTTCGCAAATACAACAAACCGCGATCAGCTATCGGAAATTTGCTTCTGTCATAACAACGTACGTTGTGAAAAGAGATATCTTGTGCATGCATAAGCAAGAATTGATAGGGATGTATTGCTTCATTCGTTCGTGCTGGGTCAAGTTCGATACGGCGTGCACCGGGAGGTTTCTCTGCGCTTTGGAAATCACAGGTGTCTGTAATAGTCCATGTGATGTTGCGAAAAGACAGGTTTTCCACAGGATATTCTGGTGTGCCTTCGATATAACAACGTCCTTTGCCACTGATGGATATGTTGTCGAAACTAATCGTGCGGATTTGTCCAATACGGGGGTCTTTATAATAGCGCGGTGTTATGTCAATAACGATAGGGAAATCATTATCGGCCCTGGCAACAATGTTTGAGAAAAAGATGTTCTCATAAGTGCTTCCATCTTTCATGTATAGGGCGACGACAACATCTGCCAGTGGGACTGTGCAATTGCTGCACACGATATTGCGAATATCGCTGATTGCTTCTGTTCCAATCTTCAGGGCTGCATGACGTGATTGCAGAATGCAGTTGGTGATTGTAATATCTTCACAGACATCGCCTTCAGTGCTCTTAATAACGATACAATCATCGCCTGCTACGATATTACAATCGCTGATGATGACGTTACGACAGCCATCGGGATCAATGCCGTCAGTGTTAATACGGTCCTGATTGTTGTAGATGGTAATGCCATGAATACGTACATTGTTGCAGCGAAGAAGGTGAAGGGTCCAGAAACTGGAGTACTGAAGGCGAACATCGAGAAAGTTAATGTTTCGACAATTGCGATAGAATATCAGCGCAGGTCGAAACCGTTCGTTCACTGCGTCTTCTGGTGAGAGTGCAGAACTACCACCGCCGTCAATGATGCCATGTCCGGCAATCGTGAGGTTTTCGACATTGTCGGCCCAGAGCAAGGCCTGAATTTGGCCGGGGAGGTTGCCATAGGGTGTTGGCGCAATGATTGGAAAGAGGGCTGGATCAGAAGCTCGGTACAGCGTAGCGCCTGTTTCGAGGTACAGACATATGTGTGAGCGCATATGTAACGTCCCACATATGTAGGTTCCTGCTGGAACTACCACAGTCCCTCCCCTTGCCTCTGAGCACTGATCCATAGCCATCTGAATTGCTTGATGATCGAGGTTTTGACCATCTCCCACTGCTCCAAAATCTTTCACGTTCAAATGCATGTAATATTCCTCTGCTCTAATTGGTTATGGTACTTTTGAGTCGTGCTGCGGCTATGGCTGCCTGACCAAGACTGATGCCTCCGTCGTTTGGGGGGACAAGGTGGTTGAGATACACTCGGAAGGTGTTTTCCTCAAGTTGCGCTACCGATTGTTGGAGTAGAAGACGATTTTGGAAAACACCGCCACTCAGCGCAACATCGTTGATACTGGTTTGTTGCCGGACATGCTCACATTGTGTAACGATGATAGTGCTGATCGTTGCGTGGAAGCGTCCGACAATCTGGGGAAGTGGTTTGTGCTGTTGCAGATCAGCAACAATCGCATGAAACATAGGAACCACATCGATCTGTGCTGGTGTTCCATCGATAACAGTGAAGGGATACGCATTTTGTGATGGTTCTGCGAGGGCCTCTAGCTCAATTGCGGCCTGGCCCTCGTAGAGTACTTCGTTGCGTATGCCAAGAAGCGCAGCAACTGCGTCGAACAGTCGGCCCAGGCTTGATGTAGGTGGGCTGTTGATGTTACGGTCGATCATCTGTTTGAGAGTGTTCCAGCGCTGTTGATCAATGCTTTGCACAAACGGTATCGGGAGGTTCAGGAAATCTTCGCCAAAGGCCTTCGAGAGATGCACTGCAGCCATGCGCCATGGTTGTCGGACAGCTTGCTCACCACCGGGGAGCGGCACATATTCCAGATGGGCGTGACGCTCAAAATCTTGGAGATCTGCACATAAGATTTCAAAGCCCCAGATGGCATTATCAGTGCCGTAGCCGGTACCGTCAGCGGCGACACCAATAATCGGGCCTTCCAGTTTATTTTCTGCTAAAACGCTAGCGATATGCGCGTGGTGGTGCTGGATGCCAATCTTGTGAGGTATATTGGTATCAAGCGCATATTTGGTGGCCAGGTATTCTGGGTGTAGGTCATAGGCAATAGCCTGTGGGGTAATATCAAATAGCCTTTGGAAGTGCTCGATGCCCTCACGGAACGATGTGAGTGTTTCGAGATTCTCCAGGTCGCCAATGTGGTGACTCACGAAGGCATGGTTCTCTTTGCCAAGGCAGAAGGTATTTTTGAGATGGCCACCACAGGCGAGTACTGGCAACGGGAAGGGGGTTGCCAAGGAAATTGGCTCAGGTACATACCCACGTGAGCGACGCACCATTTGTTCACCAACGACCGCCCTTGTCACCGAGTCATCACAGCGCATGTGGATAGCACGATTGTGGAGAAGGATGCCATCGGCGATGCTGCTCAGCCGTGCGCGGGCATCGTCATCTTGATACGCAATCGGTTCATCGCTGAGGTTACCGCTCGTCATGACGAGTACCGCAGGTCGATCTGGAGGAAGCACCTGTGCAAAGGCATCGAGTAGCAGATGGTGGAGTGGGGTGTATGGCAACATAATGCCAAGCGTTGTATAGTTTGGAGCGATATCTGATGCAATCGGGATGTTGGGCCGTTGGTCGAGGAGCACGATTGGCCGTCGATGTGATTGGAGAAGGTCAGCTTCAGTCGCGTTGATGGTGCAGAGTTGCCGGGCTGTTGCAAGATCAGGGACCATCAGCGCAAAGGGTTTGGCTTCGCGGTGTTTGCGTTGACGTAGCGTGCGTACCGCCTCTGAGTGTAGTGCATCACAGACGAGATGGTAGCCGCCTAGCCCTTTGATTGCGAGAATTGCACCATTGGTAAGAAGTGTGGCTGTATGTTGGATCGTATTGTTGAAGGATGGCTCTTCATTGGTTGTTTCCCACATTTCCAGCGACAGCGTTGGACCACAATCGGCGCAGGCGTTTGGTTGAGCGTGAAAGCGCCGATCTAGTGGATTATCATACTCTGATTGGCAGGCAGTACACATCGGGAAGACGCGCATTGTGGTTTTTTCGCGGTCGTAGGGAACATCTTGCACGATAGTAAAGCGAGGGCCACAGTTTGTACAGTTTGTGAAAGGGTACTGAAAACGTCGATCTGTGGGATTGCGGATTTCTGTCAGACACGCCTCACAAGTAGTTGTATCGGGAGAGATGAGGGTGCGTCGTTCGGTTGCGGCATGACTCTGGGTGATGATGAATTTTTTTTCGTGATGTAATGGAATGTCGGTGGTGTGGACAGTGTCGATCCGTGCAAGTGGTGGTGGATTATGATGTAATGCATGTTCAAAAGAGTCGAGGCTTGGTGGTGTTCCTTCTATCTCAATGGTAACGCCAGTGCTATCGTTGCGGACAAAGCCTGCTAGCTGATAGCGGTGTGCCTGGCTGTAGACAAAGGGACGAAACCCGACTCCCTGAACAATCCCGCGAACAACGATGCGTCTACGGACTCTGGTCATGTTGCTTGTGTTAGTCCTTTGTGGTGATCTAAGATCCAATCAGCCCATTTGTCCAGCCCTTCACCCGTGCGGCATGATACCTCGAAGATAGGTGCACTTGTATTTAAGGCTCGTACTGACTCATAGAAGAAGTCGCGGTCGAAGTCAACAAACTCGATCAGATCGACTTTATTCAGCACAATGACATCACTTGCTGCAAAAATGTCGGGATACTTGATGGGTTTGTCACTCCCCTCGGCGCTGCTGGCCAGACAGAGTTTGATATGCTCACCAAGGGCCCAGTGGTTTGGACAGATCAGGTTGCCCACGTTTTCGACAAAGATAATGTCGAGTTGGTTGAGGTTGAGCCGCTCAAGTGCCTGTTGAACCATACCTGCTTCAAGGTGACAGTTACCACCAGTGTTAATCTGGACCGCGTCTCGGGCTCCGGCAGCGAGTACTTTTTCTGTGTCGATGCTTCCAGCAATATCGCCTTCGATCACGCCGACACTTGCTTTGTCTTGAAGGGTTTCAATAGTCTTTGAAATGAAGCTTGTCTTCCCTGCCCCTGGACTAGCAATGACGTTGATGGCTAAAATCTGTTGTTGTGTGAACTGCTCACGGTTAATCGCTGCAGCAAGATCATTATTTTCAAGCAGACTTTTGACCACTTTGATCGTTTGGACATTTGATGTTGTCATGTTTCAATCTCCATGCTTTCGATAAGGAACTCACTGCCATCGCTCGTAATCTGCCCTGGTTGGTTGCAGGTGGGGCAGCGGAAGTGACCGACCACTGGCTCATACTTTGTATCACAGGGTGCACAATGAAAGCGCATTGGTGTACGTTGGATGTTGAGCGTTGCACCTTCTGAGAGGCGACCGGGTGTGAGTGTGTCAAAGTAGAATAAGAGACTATCATCAACGAAGCTGGTACGTTCGCCGACAATTAAGTTGATCGAGAGTACCTTCCTGGCTCCGGCTTTGTGGGCGTGTTCTTCAACGGTTTCAAGAAGGGAGGCCATAACCGATAGCTCGTGCATCCTGCTATCCTGTATTCTGGGTCATTATGTTTCTTGTTGGTTCCATTGTATCTTATCTTATGCGTCAATAGGACTAAGATATGATTAATATGCGGATCTCCTTCTCAAGATGGAGCAAACATCATTCATGAGATGCTATACTTTAACCACTGTTATGTACGCTACATCCCCAATGTTTTGTATTTCCAACATATGGTGAGAGGGGTTATGTATCTATGGAGCACCTTCGTCATGTATTGCCGTTTGTCGCTCGCTATCGATTGATGCTGGTGTTTGGTTTTCTTTGTGCTGTGGTAGATGCTGGTGCTTCGGCAGCTGTGCCTCAGGTTGTTCGTTTTGCTGTAGATGATCTCAATGCGCGTGGTGTGGTTGCACAGGATTTACTACAGTATGGTGGTTGGTTACTGTTACTTGCTATTGTGTTAGGCTTATCTCGTTTTGCGCTTCGCCTCTTTGTTTCTGGTTCTGCCTTTCGTGTTGAGTTCGATATTCGTGAGGCACTCTTTCAGCGACTGATCCTTCTCGAACAACGCTTTTACACGCAAACACACACCGGTGACCTTATGGCTCGTGTGACCAACGATCTGACATCGGTTCGGATGTTTCTTGGGCCTGGTGTGGCATCACTAATGATCGTGTGTTTGTTTGGTCTAATCTCGGCAGTGTTGATGTTTGCGACGAATGTTGTGCTGGCGACAGTTGTGTTGCTCTTGCTACCTTCAGTCGTCATCATCTTTGCGATTATTGGTGCGCGGATGCGGCGTATCTTTCGTGAGGTGCAGGATCAATTTGGTGTCATTACAACGCGTGCACAGGAAAATTTTAGTGGTATTCGCACTATTAAAGCTTATGCTCAGGAAGAAGAAGAAATACGAGTATTTACTCAAGAGAATGAAGACTATCGTAAACTGAATATTCGTTATGTTTTGCTAAGTGGATTTTTGTGGCCAATTATTATTCTTGTGTTAGGGCTCATTAATGCAGTAGTATTGCTGATCGGTGGTCGATTTGTAGCAGCTGGTACGATGTCGCTGGGTGATTTGGTGGCGTTTAATACATATCTGGCCTTGCTTGCATTTCCGATGATTGCTCTCGGATGGACAGTCAATCTCTATCAACAGGCTGCTGCGTCTATGGAACGCATTGCCGAGATCTTACACCGTGAGCCAGAAATTACCTCTCAATCATCTGATCATCTGCTGTCAGACTCTGTTCAAATTCAGGGGGATATTGAGTTCCGTGATGTGGGAATTCGTTTTGCATACGAAGAATATGCTGCCCAGAACGACTCTGTAAGACAGTGGTCTACAAACCTTGAAGATCAATGGGTCTTGCGCCATATTTCATTCCGTGTTTCACGTGGAACATCGCTGGCAATTGTGGGGGGAACGGGTACTGGTAAAACCACTCTTGTTAATTTGTTGGCACGCGTGCGTGATCCTGATGAAGGCCAAATCCTTATTGACGGTCGTGATATTCGCACACTTCCACTTGAGGAGTTACGTCGCAGTCTCGGCTATGTTCCACAGGACACCTTTTTGTTTAGTGTTCCACTACGTGAAAATGTAACTTTTGGGCGCCCCGATGCAACTCCTGAAGAGGTTGATCAGGCGGTAGCTGTCTCACGATTGAGCAATGATTTGCCACAATTTCCTGATGGACTCGATACGATGATTGGTGAGCGTGGTGTCACCATGTCTGGTGGGCAAAAGCAACGAACAGCCATTGCGCGTGCTGTCTTACGGGACCCAGCTGTTTTGATCCTTGACGATGCACTTTCCAGTGTTGACACGAACACTGCTGCCCAGATTTTGAAGGAATTGCGTAGTGTCATGCAAGATCGTACAAGCATTATTATTGCTCAACGGATTGCTTCAGTAAAGGATGCGGATCAGATTGTTTTGCTTCACGATGGATGCATCATTGAACAGGGTGTTCATCGCGAACTGATTGCCTTTGGTGGTCACTATGCTTCGATGTATCGTCGTGAATTGCTTCAACGAGAACACGAGGACTCATAGCTACGATACACTCCCATGCTTACTCAATATGTGATTAGCAATCCTACTCCATAGTAACTGATAGAGGATCGTATTCATGTCAGATACCCATTTTGAAGATGATGAAATTCTGGGTAAGGCCTACGATGGCCGACTCATGCGTCGGCTATTGGTATTTGTGAAACCTTATTGGCGACAGTTATCTGTTGCCATCGTGTTACTGGTAATTGGTGCATTGGCAGAGGTAGCACCACCCTATCTGATCAGTGTTGCAATTGATGGTCCTATTGCTGATGGCGATGTCGCCGGTGTATGGCCTATCTTTGTACTATATCTTGTGTCGCTTCTGGTTGCATTTGGATGTCGCTATGGCCAGACTTACATTATGCAAACCGTTGGTCAACAGGTGATGGTAGATATTCGTGTGCGTTTGTTTAGCCATATTCAGCGCATGAGTCTGGCCTTCTTCGATAAGAATCCTGTCGGACGACTCATTACCCGGCTTACCAATGATGTAACCGCACTCAATGACTTCTTGACGCTTGGTTTGGTCGCGTTGTTGGGTGATGGTTCGCGCATGATCTTTATCATTATCGCAATGCTGGTTATTAACTGGCGTTTGGCACTCATTAGTTTCATTGTTTTGCCTTTTGTTGTGCTTGCAACTATCTTCTTTCAGCGAGCTGTTCGTGCCGCATTTCGATTAGTGCGCCAGCGACTGGCTCGGATCAATGCATTTTTGAATGAACAAATTACTGGTATTCAGGTTACTCAGTTGTTTAATCGTGAAGAGCAAAGCCGTTTTCGTTTTGAACAGTTGAGTCTGGAATATCGTGTGGCCCAGTTTCGTTCGTTAATTGCGTTTGCGATCTTTTTTCCTACAATTGGGTTTTTATCCATCATTGCAATTGCACTCTTGTTGAATCTTGGTGGGCAAGTTGTTTTGAGTGGTATTGCAACCATTGGCTTATTGGTAGCTTTTATCCAGTATACAGATCTTGTTTTTCAGCCAATCCGGCAGCTTGCAGATAGCTATAATTTATTGCAAAGTGCCATGGCTTCTTCTGAGCGTATTTTCCGTGTGATCGATACAGAGGCAACTGTCAACGATCAAGCAGAGCCACGTGCGTTGCCACAACCAGTTCGCGGTGATATTGAGTTCAAAAATGTCGTATTTGGCTATCATCCCGATGAGCCTGTTTTGCGAGGGGTGTCATTTTTCATCCCTGCGGGTCAGGCTGTGGCAGTTGTGGGGGCAACGGGGGCGGGGAAAACCTCTCTGATTGGCTTGCTAGCACGATTTTATGATATTCAAGAAGGATCGATAACACTCGATGGTGTCGATATTCGAGATGTCCGTCAGGCTGAATTACGTCGGCATGTGAGTGCAGTACCACAGGATCCTGTGTGTTTTAGTGGCACGATTGCTAGTAATATTCGCCTTCATGATGAAACGATCTCTGATGAACAGGTACATCGTGCTGCGGAAATTGCAAATGCGGCTTCGTTTATCGAGCGCCTGCCGGATGGTTATGCTTCCGAGGTACGAGAGCGTGGAGCCAATTTGTCAGTCGGCCAACGCCAGCTGCTGGCATTTGCACGAGCTATCGCGTTTAATCCAGAGGTGTTGCTTATACTTGATGAAGCAACATCTAGCGTTGATACTGAGACCGAGTCATTGATACAAACGGCACTTGAGCGTCTATTGCATGGTCGGACATCAATCGTTATCGCCCATAGGTTGTCAACTATTCGCCATGTTGATCGGATTATTGTATTACACAAGGGTGAACTTGTTGAAGATGGGACACACGAGGAATTGTTGGCCAAACGTGGATACTATTATCGGTTGTATGCCCTCCAATTTGCTGAACAGGTTGGAATGTAGGTAGAGGAGCAAAGAACATTCGTGGATCGAGACGTATTGATCTGCAATGCAACATAACAAAAATGTGATGTACATTTGTTGGTAATTCGACTTTTTGTCGTATTTCATGCTTTAACACAAAGAATAGCTCAATATAGGCTTTCGTATGATTTGTTTGACAAATTGTGCATATGGTATTATCTTTGCCTCTGCATAGTAAGCCATTAATTGCACTATTGGCCTAGGTGCCCTTAAAGCAACCAAAGGGCAGAGTAGTCAACAAACTACTACTCTGATTTATCTTTAAAGGCACC
>JBCDFA010000158.1:0-16309 GCA_039178835.1 Chloroflexota bacterium | reverse complement strand
CTGGCTTCCTACGAGATATTGGCAGTAATCCAGACGCGTGACAGGTTGAGTAGCGTGTTTCATAGGGCCTAGCATACCCGATACCTCAATAGGATGACAACTCAGCGCAGGAAGTGATGGCATTCTTGCGTAAGTCCTGACATATGTTTTCAATAGCATCATAGATAATCCCAGTTGTAGCATGGTTGCCATCAACACCAATTGTTTGGACAGCATAATCAGATGATTGTAGTGCCAGCGTAAGTCTTTCAATGTCGTTTTGGATAAAGGGCAGTTTAGGAATTTCACTGCGATGATACTCTGGAACACCAATCAATAGCGCACGTCGTTCTGCCATACTTAGGTCTCCGCAAACTTCAATGTGATTGCACCTTTGCCACCGAGATTGGCCGTACCAATCAGATTGATACCACCATCGACCGTCACCTCAACCTGGAGTTTTACCTCTTGCAGGCGAAATTGGCCAACCTGTTTTATGTCTCCGAGCGCACCCATAACTGATTGTGAGACGGCTGTAAGGTTGTGCTTGAGCGTTTCAACGGGGATTTGTTGTATACGAACATCGCCGTCAGCAGGGCGAAAGATACCCATTTCATCGTTCACATCTTCTTCAGGTACCGTCACCAGAAAGGGGATGGTCTCCATATGATCCTCCAGCTATAAGGTATAGTTTATTTTGGCAAAAAAGTATAACAACGACGAAGTGTCGTCTATTGTAGCAAAGCGGCATCTGGATGACAAGATCTTGGGGGATGGGTTAAGGATTAGTTCTGTTGGACTGGTCTCATCGTGGCCGCCCTTCGGGGTGGTCCGTCGGGGCGGCCTGAACAAAAAGAGGTTTTAAATCCTCACTGTTGATGGCGCACACCTCGCAATAATTGTGCGGTGGTTGGACGTGGACGGACGAGGAAGTTGTTCACTGACAAACTGCAAAGGTATTCCTAACCCTTAACCATATAACCCCTATTCCCCCTGTATTAAAGGCAAGCAGTTGTTCGTAATAGTTTTTCGTCGGGGCGTGCCGATGCCCAGCCCCCCCGGCCCAAGCGCGGCGCCCTGGGGACCTGCACATGCTGCTGGTGGTAGTTGCAAACTGTCTGCACTAGGTTCTGTGTAATGGGGCTGGCAAGGCACTCCTAGACCTCTTTGGACAGTCAAGCAGTATGCGCCTCCCTGTGAACTGGCTCCTTGAACAACAGGCATGCTTTGCGGGTGGTCTGGCGGGCGCAGCGCTGCCAGCTGGGTGCAAAGGGGTGGCTGTCGCCTGAGCTTGTCGAAGGCGGCGTGCAATCACGTTTTACATTCGGCAGGGCACGGCGGTTGTAAACCGCCGCTACATTGACTTCAAGAGGCAAGTGTTCTACCGCTCAGATTGCTCCACCGCTCCGCGTTGCCTTCGACAGGCTCAGGCAACTATCCACTGCCCCGCGTGCTTTCGCTCTTCGCTCTGCCGCTCAATCGTTTCATTGCGCTTTGTGCATCGCTACTTCGTTCTATCCTTGTACCAGACGGCGGTTGCAAACCGCCGCTACAAACTGTTCTCCGCTACCTGCTCCAAATTGCCTTCGACAGGCTCAGGCAACTATCAAATCGCTCCATCGCTCTGTTGCTCAACCGCTCTGTCGCTCTCGCTCGCTCCCCCATTTGACGTCATTCTATCAATCTTCTATCATAGGCGATTAGGTATAGATGCACTAGGGAAAGCGCTTATGCGAATTGTAATTACTGGCGCACACGGCCAATTTGGACAAGATCTTCAAATAACGCTCGGAACAACGCACGAGGTTATCGCGCTGGGACGGGATGATTGCGATCTCGAACACCCGGAGGCCATCGAACGTCTGGCCGCTACCAAAGCCGATGTTATTGTGCACCCTGCCGCGTACACCAACGTCGATGGCTGTGCACGAGACCCACAACGCGCCTATCGAGTGAACACGTTGGGAACAAAATACGTCGCGCTGGCCTGCCAACAACTTAGAGCAAAACTGGTGTATGTCAGCACCAACGAGGTGTTTGATGGCCAAGCAGAGCGCCCATACGTCGAGTATGATGCTGCTGCACCGATCAATCCCTATGGCTGGTCCAAGTGGGGCGGTGAACAAGTGGTGCGAGAACTACTACAACAATTTTATATTGTGCGTGTGACATGGTTGTTTGGGGGCGAACGGAACTTTGTTCGCACCGTTTTGCGTCTCGCACGTGAGCGCGATGAGCTTGCGATGGTCGCGGATGAGGTTGGGAGCCCTACCTACACGGTTGATGCCGCTGCCGCTATCGCCCAACTAATTGAGACATCGTGCTATGGGACGTATCACGTTGTCAATGATGGCGCGTGCTCACGGTATGAATTTGCTCAGATGATTATGGAGATTGCAGGCATACAAACAACACTAAAGCCAATAGCGCTACAAGACTACAAACGCGACAGTGTGGTGCCACCCTACTCACCACTGGATAACATCGCAGCAGCGGCCTTGGGCATTCGTTTGCGACCATGGCCAGAAGCGGTTCGTCAGTATATTGAGCAGCTGAACATGTCGTTATGATCAACGTTATTATTCCAAATTACAACGGTAGTACCTATCTGCCGACCTGTCTGGATGCACTACGCCAGCAAACCCGCCATGATTTCAACACGGTAGTGGTTGATGATGGCTCAACCGATAACTCGTGTGCTTTGTTGTCTCGTGATTACCCCGAGGTGCGAGTTCTGGCGATGCCGGAGAATCGTGGATTTATTGCCACCGTCAATGCTGGTATTCAGGCGACAAATGGTGAGTATGTTGTGCTGTTAAACAATGATACTGAAGTACATTCACGCTGGCTCGAATATCTCATTGGTGCTTTGGAGCGCTTCCCCCAGTTCGATTTTGCCGCCAGCAAGCTCTTGTTGTTTGATCGACGCGACCATATTCACTCGACTGGCGACTTTTATCGTGCAGATGGTGTACCAGGGAGTCGCGGTGTCTGGCAGCGTGACATTGGCCAGTACGATGCGGTCGAGGAGGTCTTTGGCCCGTGTGCTGGTGCGGCAGCCTACCGCCGCGACACACTGATGGAGCTTGCTGTGGGAGACCAGGTTTTTGATGAAGACCTGGGGATGTACTGTGAGGACGTTGATCTGAACATTCGTGCGCGATTGCGTGGCCATCGTACCGTTTACGTTCCACAGGCGGTGGTGTATCATAAGCTGAGCGCAACCAGTGGAGGAACGCTAGCCAGTTACTATTGTGGGCGCAACTTTCCACTGGTATGGGCCAAGAACATGCCATCCAACCACATTCGCCGTCACTGGCCGGCTCTGATCTGGTCCCAACTCGGCTTTGCGGTTCACTCACTCTGGCATATCCGTGAGTCAGCCGCTCGGGCCCGCCTCCGTGGTCAGTTTGATAGTATACGTGTTCTTCCATCCTTCATCCACAAACGTTATGCACACGATCATGTCATATCTTCCAGTAGTTACAACGCTGATGTTGTAGGAGCATCTATTGTGAACCATCCAACTCATCAACCTACGCTCTCGATTATCGTTCCAGCGTACAATGAAGAGCTTCGATTGCCGGATACGCTCAAGCAGATTCTGGCCTATCTCGATCACCAGCCGTACTCGTTCGAGGTTATTATTGCTGATGATGGGAGCACCGACCGAACGGCGCAACTGACCGAGCAGCTGACCGAGCATCGCGATGATGTGAGACTGTTGCAGCTTGATCATCGTGGCAAAGGGTTTGCTGTGCGAGCGGGTGTGCTTGCGTCGCATGGCGAGTATGTGTTGCTCTGCGATGCAGATCTCGCTGTGCCTATTGAGGAGTGGGAAAAGCTCCAGCGCTATCTCGATGGTGGCTATGATGTGGCGATTGGCTCACGTGAAGGGCTTGGAGCGAGGAGATTGGGTGAGCCGTGGTATCGGCATATGATGGGGCGTATCTTCAATATGATTGTGCAGATCGTGGCGATTGGTGGTATTCAGGATACACAGTGTGGTTTTAAGGGATTTCGGCGTAGCGTTGCGCTTGATCTCTTCCATCGTGTACGGATTTACGGTGACAACGCACAACCTATCACAGGTGCTGCTGTGACCGCATATGATGTCGAGATCCTGTTTTTAGCGCGACATCGCGGGTACCGGATCGCCGAAGTGCCGGTGTTGTGGCGTTATGGCACCGAGACCAAAGTCGATCCGATGCGCGACTCGTTACGTAACTTGCAGGATGTGCTCAAAGTGCGCCGGAATGCCATCCTGGGGAAATATCAAGGGTTAAATGCGCCACGTCCTGTGGAGATGATTGAGACAGCGCGTAAACAGTAGGGGGTGTCATGACGGATATTATTCAAGCCACGCGTAAGGAGCTACCTGAACTACAGAACCTTGCGAACAAACTCTGGCCTGACGAGTCACTTGAAGAGATTACTATGGCTTTGCGGAAAAGTATTGCCTCACCCAAAGAAGATCTCTTTCTCATTCGTGATGAAAATCAATATGCCATCGCCTTTATACAACTCTCCCTACGCTATGATTATGTGCCAGGTGCGACCAGACAACCAGTCGGATTTGTTGAGGGCATTTATGTCGAAGAAGTCTACCGTGGTACAGGCATTGGGCGACAACTGATTGAACACGCCGAGAAATGGGCCTTTGATAAGGGCTGCATTGAGTTGGCATCAGATGCCTTGATCGACAATGTAGATAGCCAGGATTTCCACACTCAGGTCGGTTTTCGCGAGGTCGAGCGCATTGTCACGTTTATTAAACCACTTCAGCGGTCCTGATTGGTGTTAGGCCAGCGATAGGGCACCCCACCCGGTAACCGCAGAAAATCCTCGCCGATACGTCCAATCTGCACCATGTCGCTATCAATCAACCGCTCTAACCGCGCATATTGAGTGTACTGCACCACACGGTCGCCACGCACAAACATATCGCTTACCGGCTCACCAAAGCGCTCTTCTCCGCCATTCGCTTGCCAGAACTCCAGAAAAGGCTCCTGTAAGCTGTAGGGCGGTGTCGTCACAGGTGCGCCCACATCGGCCAGCGGGATGATCTCGCCCAGCGGGAGGCGCTCAACGACACCATCACGCAGTTGCAGGCACCCCCGCACAAAGCATTGGCTCACATAGCCCTCGAATGGCACCGCCGGCATCAATGCATCACCCAGCGTTTCAAAACCACCCAACTCTTGCCATTCTGCAAAGAACGGCGCAGGAACATAATACCCGCGTTCACCGATGGACCGTCCGGTTGGCTCCACGACTTCGATTTGCGTGATCTCTTCCGGGGTGGCAACCGGCTGACCTTCTTCCCGCAACGTAACAGCCAGTCCGTATGTGCGTGTGGGAATCTCGAATGGTAAAGGAATTGCTTGCATATGCTGCACTTCTACGCCTTCTGGCCATGCTTCTGGTGATAGCGCGTCGTACACGAGTGGTCGGGTCACTTCCATAAGCACCACGCCGTTGCCATCGGTAATCTGTGTGACAACCTCGAACGATCTGTTTTCAACGGGGCCTTGCCGTTCCCACACGAGTGTGAGCAGGACATGCTCGCCGCCGTGATACGCAGAACTGTCAGGCGATGGCGCAAGATGATAGCCGCTCAAGCGTAGCCCGTTGGGAAAGGTGATGTCGGTTGCTGTGCGTGGTCCGGGATCGACAGGACGATAGAGATCATAGATGCCGCGTGAGCCGTCCTGTGCGTAACGGTGCGTGATCATTGTAATCATCTCGGGGGTGAGCCAGTTGCCAAGAAAATCGAGCGCGACCAGTGGCACCCGCCCGTTGGTCATATCGAGCAGCAAGCTGTGTTGATCCCACCCATCGACATCGTAGAGTTGACGGTGCTCAAACGCCTGAAGTGGTGCAAGCTGATCGGCCTGCGCTGCAACCCCTGGAATGTCGGTAAAAATCGGCCCATCAGCGGCCTGCACTTCCGCAACCATTGTCGCATTGATGCGCCCCATCGTCTCCAGAATGGCCTGTTCACGCTGGAGGTCCTGCCAGACGCTGTATGAACCAAACGCAATACGTGGCGGGTTCTCGCCCTCGATAATACCGGCCAGCTTGAGATAATTCTCGCTCCAGGTCGGGTAGTAGCGCACCAGCCCGGCCATCACCATCACCACTACGGCCCAGCGACTCAGCAGCACGCCCCAATACCAGATGGCCTGTCTGCGTTGAGCAGACTCATCGTTTCTCGTGAGCGCGTCATTCGCAATACACGCTGCCAGCCAGATCAGTCCGGCATAGAACTCAAGGAAGTAGTTGACATAGGCCCCCACCTTGCCGACACCGAGCGCCGTCATCGCGCCGAAAAGGGTATAGTAAAAGGGGAGCAGAATAGTAATAGATGCCGTACTGTCTTTCGGTGCAGTACCGTTGATCCGTGACACGGAGGCAATTCCAGCGCTCAGCGCAGCCGCGACGATCAGTGGCCAGTGAATCGTGAGTTGGTCGTCCCAGAAGCCATTGGCCAGGGCGAGTTGCCACTCATTGGCGTTGGCCGTCACCACATGCAGGTTGAACCAGCCGCCACTCGCGAGTTGGAGCAGACCAAAGAGAGCCCCGCCGCTCCCACCAAGCAGCACCGCAAACAATATGGCCCGTCGCCAATCCCGGAAGAACAACCATACCGCAGCAGCAGCAGGCGCAGCTACCAGCGATGGTTTGACATACAGACTTAGCAGCATCAATGGTACAGCCCAGAGGACGGCGTTGCGCCCCTCATAGCGCTGCACAATGACCAGTCCCCACAGACCCAGCGCGACGCCCAGCATATCGACCCGCATCAGCACCGACCACTCCCGCACGATGGGGAGCGCCACAAAGGCCAGCACAATGAGACCACGCAGCACCCGCGTACTCCAGGTCTCGGTACGCCCCACGCCACTCGATAGCACCCATAACGCGGCAACAGCACCAACCATGCACACCAGCGAGACGAGTCGTCCCGCCAGCAACGTTGCGTCGAGTTGGCCATTAGCGGTAAAAGGCCCGGCGATAGTGCTCCCAATCCACGCAGTGATATGGTAGAACGGTGGGTAGTTGACCACCGCGTAGGGCGTGGCTGCCGGATCGCTGTACAACTGCCACAAAGGCGTACCCTGCCGTAGCAGATCGACCTGGGCCAGCAATGGACCCTCACCATAGTCAAGCGGGTAGGGATAACTGAGCAGATGGTAGCCGTGAACCAACAGAAAAACGCCATTCGCAGTGATGACGAGGCCGAGGAGTAACGCAAGCGACCAGGTGATCAAGCGACTGATCGGTGCACTCCAGCGGCGGACGCTTGTCCTGGGTGAAACTATCGTTTCGGCCATACCATCCTTCATCTCGTGTTGACATACTATCGTAGCCGCTGGATGATACGCGATTATTGGCCTTGTTGCAAACGCGATAGCCACACAACCACTAAACTTACATTCTGGCTGTTGAATGGGCTGGTTGGGGCATGTGCGACTTCTTGGCAGGTATTGGTTTGCCGTTGAACAAGAATGCAAGTAATGGCACCTTATTCACCAGGCCATGATGAAAGAAGAAACAGAACAGACAGGTAAAGATCGTCAGAATAAGATACTCGGCGAATATGTTGATTTCGATATCAATGATAAGGTGGCCAAACCAGACGATCAGTGGCTGATGGAGCAGATAGATAGTATACGAGGCATCAGAGATATCTCGTATAACCTGATTGTACAGACCTGAAAGTGACTGGAAAACTTGAATTAAAATACCAGCACAGGCCAGACCATGCATGCTCAACAGCGGTCCTTCGATAGCTTGCCAGAAAGCATATTCTCTGAGCGTCACGCTGCCCAAGAGGAAAGCAAAGGCGATGAGATAATTGACACGGCGTCTGATGAAGTGTCGTGGGATAAGTTTGTTTTTGAAGCAGACCAGCCCAAAAGCAAAGTAGGGGAAGTAGCGAATTACACCCTTATCGCCATATATAAAGCCCCATCCGGCCAAATGTGACGTGAATGACAGTAGTCCCCAAGTTGCAAAAATTACCATCAACCAGCCATAGTTGAGATCCATCCATTCGATGTGCTGCTCAATACGTGGATAGAGTTTATAGATACAAAAGATAACAACGGTATAGATAATTAGGTTTTGCAGGAACCAGAGATGTGCCAGCCAGGCACCGCTCATCCAATACACAGGGCTAAGGGGACTCATGTCGACATTGGCACTGGATAACGCCATGAAGGGGTTGACTGCTAGCCCAAAGAAAAGTAGCGGAATACCGAGACGTACATAGCGGTTACGGGCAAAAACGGATACGCCGTACTTGGAGATAAGCATCGCCGCAAAGAAACCTGCGATGATAAAGAATGCGGGCATCCTGAAACTGTGGACGAACTCTGACAAGTAGTTAAACGCAATATGGGTTTCCGGGCTGTTGACCCGCCACAGGTTATCGGTTCGTAGTCGGTAGATCAGGGAAGCGTGGTAAAACACCCCTAAAATCATAAGGAATGCGCGTAGTGTGTCCATGTAGACAATGCGATTCGGCTGGGCGGGTGCTGGTGGACGTGAGGGCATGCCAAAACCTCGGTCTATTCAAAAGCTGATGAGAGTCCAGATGTGTATTCAAAGAGCAGAGGGCTTTTGTTGTTAGCCTCAGGCTGTCACTCGATAAAGCGTTGCTTTTTTTAAACAAAGGAAAACCCATCTTTCGGTTCCAATTGCTTCGTGGCATCCGTATATCTCTTCACACTCGGACGAACACAGCATATATCTAAGCCGTAACGAAAATAGCAATAAAAGGACCAGTAGCGATTGTTGAGGTATCTTGATGAAGAAAAATTTATATTTATCTAGAACTCTATAAAATGCTCTTTATAAGAAGGTAAAACAGTTTAGTGTACTTATTGTGACATCTTTCTCATAAGGGGGTGTTTTTGCCAGGATGCTGATTCCGTATCCCTATGACTTGTCTTGTTTTGCCGATGACATTATTTCAAGATATGTTATTTGCACTTAAGAATAGATTATAGAGGTGTTGGACGCTATCAATCAAGCAGGGTATACTTGTAGTGATTCATAACAAGCGATACATACACACTGCAATTATTTGCCATTGTAGTAGTGAAAAGGATACTACGTATGAGCGACCAGACCAATGCACTTCCGCCACGCCTCAGTGAAATTGTCGAGGATTTTAAGTTTAGTGAAGGTCGGGAAAAACTTGAGTTACTGCTGGAATTTTCTGACAGCATGCCGCCACTTCCTGAAAGACTGCATGGTCAGCGTGATGCGATGGAGCCGGTACACGAATGTATGTCGCCGGTTTTCATCCATGCGGAGATGGAAGGTGAGGGGATGATCTACTACTTCGATGTACCAGAGGAAGCGCCAACTGTTCGTGGCTATGCATCCGTCTTGAGTCAGGCGTTGCACGGTCTTACTCCTGAGCAGGTGCTTGCTTTGCCCACGACATTTTTTGAGGACATGGGCCTTCAAAAGGTGCTAAGTCCACAACGTCTCAATGGCATCACCGCGCTCCTTGCCCACGTGAAGCGACTCGCCGTGCGGGAGATGTCGAGTAATTAGGGGGAGAGATTAGAGACTAGAGGCTAGAGATGAGAGGCTAGGAGCCGGAGATTTGAAACTGCGGGAAGAGTTGGTGTACGGACAAACCACGTATATACACAAATGTTGTTCCTCTGCCTCTCTGCGTCTCTGTGTTCATGTACTCTCTTCGCTCTGCTCTGCCGCTTATGCGTTGCCCCAAACATCACTAACCCTTAACGTACTAATTTCTAACCCCTTCAGCCGTTTCAATGTTCCTTGGTGTATAATCAAGAACGCAAATGGGGCAACAGCTAACAAAAGAGCAAGTGAAAAGAGACAGCACGCGATGAGCGAACAGCATACAACCAAAAGTATTGGTGTTCTGACCAGCGGCGGTGACGCACCAGGGATGAATCCTGCGGTACGTGCCGTCGTTCGTACCGCCTTAAATCAAGGTGTTGATGTATATGCGATTAATGAAGGCTATCGTGGCATGGTTGAGGGGGGCCAGCAGATTCGCAGGCTGAATTGGGAACGTGTTGGTGGCATTATGCACCTGGGTGGTACGGTCATCGGGTCAGCACGCTCCTCTGAATTTCGAACACGCGCTGGCCGTCGCCAGGCTGCCAAAAACCTTATAACGCACAACATTGATCGGCTAGTGGTTATCGGAGGAGATGGAAGTCTGACTGGTGCGAATCTGTTTCGTGAAGAGTGGCCTGGTCTGCTGGCCGAACTGGTCGAGCAACAAGAGATTAGCCAGGAACTGGCAAAGCTTCATCCCCATCTCAATCTGGTTGGCTTGGTTGGCTCGATTGATAATGATATGTTTGGCACCGATATGACGATTGGTGCCGATACCGCACTGCATCGCATTACCGAAGCGATTGATGCGATCAACAGCACCGCAGCCAGCCACCAGCGCACGTTTGTTATCGAAGTGATGGGGCGCAACTGTGGCTACCTCGCCCTGATGAGCGCCATCGCCACGGGAGCCAACTGGGTGTTTATCCCCGAAAGCCCACCCGAGTCTGATGACTGGGAAAGCGAGATGTGTCAAGCACTGCGGGCAGGTCGTGAAATCGGACGAAGAAATACTATTGTGATTGTGGCAGAGGGCGCTCATGACCGTTACAACAAGCCTATTTCAAGTGAGTATGTTAAACAGGTGATCGAGCATCGCCTCGGCGAAGACACGCGTCTGACGATTCTTGGACATGTGCAGCGTGGCGGCTCCCCCAGTGCCTTTGAGCGCTACATGAGCACCGTCCTGGGGTATGCTGCTGTCAATGAGCTTTTGGCTGCCAAACCAGGCAGCGAGCCCCAACTGATTGGCATTCGTGAGCACAAAGTTGTCCGGTCACCACTGATGGAGTGTGTGGCCAAAACTCACCGCGTTGCCGAAGTCATTGCGGAACAGGACTACGAGACGGCTACCAACATGCGGGGCGGCAGTTTTACCGAAGCCTTTCGTACGCTACGCACCCTCACCCGTGCGTATCCACGCCGTCTGCTGCCTGGGCAGCAACCACTACGCCTGATGGTTATGCATAGTGGTGGACCAGCACCAGGAATGAACACCGCGGTACGGGTCGCGGTGCGCCTGGGGCTTGATAAAGGTCATACTATTCTTGCTGTTCAGAATGGCTTGCAGGGTCTGGTGCATGGCGACGTGCGTGAAATGGGCTGGATGAGTGTGAGTGATTGGGTGAGCAAAGGTGGTGCAGAGCTAGGTACGAGCCGCTGGACTCCCACAGACACCGATTATGCAACAATAGCCGAGCGTCTGGAGGAACATAGCGTCGATGGTCTTTTGATCATCGGTGGGTGGTCTGGCTACCAGAGCGCCTATGAGATGCTCAATCGACGTGACCAACTGCCTGCATTCCGTATTCCCATCGTCTGTTTGCCAGCCTCGATCAACAACAATTTGCCCGGCTCAGAGCATAGTGTCGGCGCAGATACGGCCCTCAACAATATCGTGGCCGATGTCGACAAAATCAAACAATCTGCGGTGGCCACTCGACGCTGTTTTGTGGTTGAGGTGATGGGGCGTAGCTGTGGCTATCTGGCCCTGATGAGTGGGCTTGCCACCGGCGCGGAACGCGTCTATTTGCCCGAAGAAGGTGTGACTCTTGCCGACCTCCAGGCTGATGTCGATCTCCTGGTGAAAGGCTTTCGTGGCAACAAACGGCTGGGGCTGATTATCCGTAATGAGCAAACCGATGCTCTGTACACGACTGATTTTGTTTGTGCCTTGTTTGAGAAAGAAGGCGGCGATCTCTTCGATGTCCGTAAAGCGATTCTGGGCCATGTGCAGCAGGGCGGCAGTCCCTCGCCATATGACCGGATTCAAGCAACACGATTGGCATCCAAGTGCATCGAATTTCTGATTGAGCATATCAATGAGACCACACCACAGGTTGTTGCTATTGGCCTCCAATCGAGTCAAATCCAGTTTACCAGTATTGCCAACTTACCACGGCTTGCCAACACCAAGCTGCAACGACCACGACGGCAATGGTGGCTCACACTACGGCCCATCGCCAAAATGATGGCGCACCAGGTGCAGAATGGTGGCCCAAAACTTGATAGATAGCGTGTACATACTGTCCTATGTAACCATACAAGAAGAAGCCATCCAAGGAGCATATCTGTGCGTGTTGGTATAATTGGGTTGGGTAATTTCGGTACGGCGATGGCGAATCTGATTGCCAGCAATGGTCATGAGGTGCTTGGTTGGGAGCACCATCAGGCTGTGGTGGACGAGATAAACACACAGCATACGAACCAGCGCTTTTTGGCAGATGTTCCTCTGCATCATAATCTGACGGCGACCACAGAGATAGAAACAGTTCTGCGCGAGAGACACGCAATCTTTATTGCTATTCCGACCGTATTCATACATACAACGCTACAGCCACTTTGTAATCACATCACCGATGATGCAGTGTTGATCAATTTGGCCAAAGGAATTGATCGTCGTAGCGGCCTGACCGCCTTTCAGACCATCACCGAACTGTTTCCACACCACCGCCGAGTGATGCTTTCAGGGCCCTCAATTGCGAACGAATTTGCCCGTGGTTTTCCGACAGTAGTGGTAGCTGCTGGCCAACACGAACAAGATCTCTGGCTTGCCGCACAACTGCTTGATAATGGCCACTTTCGGGTGCATTTTTCAGATGACGCAATTGGCGTTGAACTTGGCGGTATCCTGAAAAACATCTATGCGATTGGTCTGGGTATGTTCGATGGGCAATCGCTGCAGAGTGTCAACCTGCGTGCCGTGTACCTTACTGCGGCACTGGAAGAAATGGCTCGTATTGGGCAGGGCTTAGGCGCACGCATTGAGACCTTCCTCTATCTCTCCGGGGTTGGCGACTTGCTGGCAACCGCCCTCAGTGAGCATAGCCATAATCGTAAAATGGGTGAGCTATTGGCACAGGGATTGCATATAACAGAGATACAAGACCGCATGGGTGTCCTTCCTGAAGGATACACCACTCTCCAAAGTATACGATCTGTTGCTGAAAAACGCCGCATCTCGATTCCGCTGGCAAACGGCTTGTGGCAGGTCATCCATGGTACATTGAGTACCGACACCTTTGTGCAGGGACTTATCAAAGGTTTTATCGAATAATAACAACATTGAGGTTCTCTATGCTTCCAATAGAAACACACGTCAGATTGTGGGGTGCGAACCGTCTCCCTGATATTGTGCCAACCCTCCAGAAGCGCTTTCCCCAGGCGCTCTGGGCCGGAGACAGCGGACGACGCCAGATTGCACTCACCTTTGATGATGGTCCACATCCGCAGGACACACCTGCCCTGCTCAAGGTCTTGGAACAACATCAGGTACGGGCCACGTTTTTCTATGTTGGCGAGTATATTGAGTCCTGGCCAGGCCTTGTCACGGAGGTCGCCGCCGCTGGTCATCAGATCGGTATTCATGGATACCGCCACGAGCCTTTTCCGATGATACGCGAACCACACCTGTATGAACAACTCGATGTCACGCGCAAACTCATCAGTATGGCCAGCAATCGTAGAGAGGCTGATGTTCGTGATGTTCGCCCACCCTATGGTGTCTTTCTCAATCGCACCTTGCAGCAACTGGAACGCTGGAACTATCGACCTGTCCTGTGTGGTGTGTTGCCGCTTCACTGGATCCAATCACCAGAGGAAACGGTGCAGCAAGTTCTTGATCAAACTACCAGTGGCTCAGTTGTGGTGTTGCACGAGGGACAGACCGGGCCAGCTATCGCACCCACCACCGATACTATTCTGACCTATCTGAAAATGGCCGGTTTTGAATTCATCACGGTGGATCAGATGTGGCAAACGCGACAACTGAACAGCTAGGGCTCCCCAATGCCCTGAATACCACTATCTGAACACGAAAAATGTTACTTACCACACTCGCGTTATGCTGTGGCATATTCGTGGCTCAGAAGCTTTTCGTCGAGAACATGTACTACTCATATACAAAGATGACAAATCCCTCACAGAATATGACACTTTTTTCATCACTGTTATCCCCTTTTCCTTAACACAAAGCTAAAGATCACTCTCAGGTCTTTATCAGGTACGTACATCCATCCCCAAAAATGGCACGTACCGTGCTAGGACTAGCCGATATTATGGCAGTAGACCATGTGGTCATTATGTTCGTTCGATTTGAAAGTTTGACAAAGCATCAGGGTGAGTGCGAACACTGTCATGTAAGCGCGCGATTATGTTGCACTGTTGCACACCACTCGATGCAGAGGGAGTCCGAAATTGTTTAACGTTCGTACGATTCAAAGGAGAGATGGGGCAATGAAAACCCGCTTAACTCTAGTAATGAGCCTTGTAGCGCTCATGATTGCTGGCCTGGTGCTGGCACCACTTTCCACAAGTGCCCAAATGGGTGATGGTGAATCTAAGGTGCGTGTGGTGCATGCTTCGCCAGATGCCCCTGCCGTTGATGTTTACGTTGATGAAGAAGAAGTGCTCAGTGACGTTGAGTTCTTTACTGCTAGTGAGTATTTAACGGTTCCCGCTGGTGATCGTCTAGTTCAAGTAACCGCAGCAGATCAGCCTCTTGAAACAGCTGTTATCAGTGCAGAACTTTCGCTTGATAGCGATGTAGCGTATACAGTTGCTGCTACTGGTACACTCCTTGATGAAGAAGATGATGCTGAGTTCGGCCCAACTGTTATTGTTGACGATCTCAGTGCTCCTACAGATGGTGAGGCCAAGGTCCGAGTGTATCACTTCTCACCAGATGCTGGTAACGTTGATGTCCTGGCTGGCGAAGACGCCTTGATTGAGGATCTGGCCTTCCCAGATGCTAGTGATTACCTCTCGGTCCCTGAGGGTACCTATGATCTGGCTGTTACTCCCAATGGTGATCCTGAGACAACCGTGATTGATCTTGCTGGCACTGAGTTGATGGCCGGTAATATCTACAGCGTTTTTGCGGTTGGTTACACAGACCCACCCGAAGGTAATGAGAATAATATCGGTGCTGAGCTAGCTGTCGAAACACCAATGGATGATCCTGGTCCTGGCCCAGATCCAACGGTCGACAACGCCAAGGTTCGTGTGGCCCATGCCGCACCAGATGCCGATGCTGTCGATGTGTATGTTGATGGTGATGAAGTACTCAGTGATGTTGAGTTCTTCACTGCTAGCGACTACCTGACCGTTCCTGCTGGTGATCGTCTGGTGCAGGTAACCCTTGCAGACCAAGACCCAGAGGATGCAGTTATCAGCGCAACATTGACGCTAGAAACTGATATGGCGTACACGGTCGCAGCTACTGGTACATTGGACGAAACTGATGATGCTGACTTTGGACCAACCGTGATTGAAGATGATTTGAGTCTGCCAATGTTTGGTGAGGCCAAGGTACGTGTATATCACTTCTCACCAGACGCACCAGCCGTTGATGTCTTGGCTGGCGAGTCAGCCCTCATCAGCAACTTGGCTTTCCCAGATGCTAGTGATTACCTCTCAGTAGCTGAGGGAACCTATGATCTGGCGGTTACCGAGACGGGTACAACCGAACCAGTGGTGATCAATCTCCCGCAGACTGAACTGATGGCCGGTAAGATCTACAGTGTCTTTGCCATTGGCGAACTGGCTGATATTACTGCATCAGTTGCAGTCAATGAGTTTGCTCAGGTACGTATCGTCCACGCGTCACCAGATGCACCAAATGTCGATGTGTATGTCGATGGTGCCCAGGTGCTGATGGACGTGCCGTTCAAGACCGTGAGCGAGTATCTGAAGGTTGCTGCTGGCGAACGCCAGATTCAGGTTACGGCAACTGGTGGCGACCTTGAAGATGCAGTCATTGATGCAACACCTGATCTTGCAAGCGAAACAGCTTACACCGTTGCTGCTACCGGCACATTGCTTGATGAGGAGGACGATGCTGACTTTGGTCCTACCGTCATCGAGGATGACCTGATGGCACCTATGCCAGGCAAAGCCAAAGTCCGAGTGTATCACTTCTCACCAGATGCACCAGCCGTTGACGTTCTGGCTATCGGTCTTGAGGAGCCACTCATCAGCGATCTGGCGTTCCCAACTGCAAGTGACTATCTAGAGGTTGATGCTACTGCAACATACGATCTGGCTGTTACTGAAACAGGGACCACCGAACCAGTGGTGATCGATCTTGCTGGTACCACACTTGGTGTTGGTCAGATTTACAGTGTCTTCGCGGTTGGCTTCGTGTCACCACCAGAAGAGATGTCAGTCCAACAGGCCGATGATACTGCTATCACTGCTGTTCTGACAGCTACTG
>JBCDFA010000157.1:0-16341 GCA_039178835.1 Chloroflexota bacterium | reverse complement strand
GAGTGGCTTGATACGCTGCATAGAGCCGAGCACAGATGTTGCCAGCGAGAGCCGCCCACTGTTTTCAAGATACTCAATCGTATCCACAAAAAACACAATATGACAACGTTGAATAAGGCTGTTGATCAGATGAGCAATCTCGTCTGGCGTGCCACCATCCCGGATCGCACGGGCAGCGTGGATAGCCACCTTGCCCATGGCCATCGAAGTTAGCTTACTATCGATAACTTCGATACGTGTCGCCGATGCGGGTAAGCGTGTCCGTGCCTTTTGAGCAGAATGGAAAAAATTACCCAGGCGGCTCGAAAGATGGATCGAAAAAATATAATCGTACTCTGTTGCCAAACGCCGATACAATTGATCAAAGACAACGGGTGATGGTGCAGAGGTGGTGACCTTCACACGGCTATCCTGGAGCCACTGATAAAACTGGTTATGCGTTATGTCAAGCCCAGCACGGTACATCTGCTCACCAATATGCACGTGCATCGGCACAACCTCAATACCTAATTCATGAGCCAGATTGGTTGGTATATCAGACGAACTATCGGTAACAATTTTAATTTTCGCCATAAGTTGGCACCCCAATCAAACAATGTGTTGTATGTATCACGACTTCCTACTCCGCGGAAAGAATATAATCGTACAGCAATTGACCACCCTCATGCGTCTCTACCGTGCTCAAATCCGGGAACCGTTCTCGAATATGTTGGGCGAGGGTATCGGCATCTGTAGATGCAGGCGACTGTCCATAGTACACCGCAACGACCTCACGATCTGCCAGACCCATATGGTCGAGTAATGAATCCAGCACAACGAATAGTTCGTCAGATGCTGTAATTAAGGTGCCATCCAGCAAGCCAATGATGTGACCTTCTGTAACAACCAATCCATCAATCGTGGCATCGCGTACTGCCGTGGTGATTTCCGCCGTGCTCACGTCTGACATGGCCGTAGACATCCGTTGCACATTATCAGCAAGGTCTGCTGCAAAACTAAATCCAACCATCGCCGCAATCCCCTGGGGAATAGTCTTCGAGGGCAACACTTCGACCTGTTTTGTGCTCATCTGGGCAGCCTGTTGTGCAGCCATGATAATGTTACGATTATTGGGCAGCACGACAACCGAGCTGTGTGGCAAACGTTCAATTGCTTCGAGCAATTCGGCAGTGCTGGGGTTCATCGATTGCCCGCCCTCTAGCAATGATCCTACCCGCAAGCTACGAAACATGGCCGCAAATCCAGTGCCTGACACCACTGCGACAACACCGACCTGAGCAACGAGGTCGGGTACCGCAGCATCTGTGTCTACCAACTGCTGATCTGTGTTTGAACCACTATTGTCACCTGTGTGCAACGCCTCACGCTGCACGTCCATGTTGGTAATCTCAATCTCGGAAAGTGCACCAAACTGTACTGCGTAATTTAACGCATCACCGGGACGTAACAGATGGAGATGGACTTTGATAAGGACTGTGTCTCCCACCACCACCACCGACTGGCCCATTGAGGCAAATGTTGCACGAATCTCTTCGTAGGGCATATCTGCACCCTGTAGAACAAAGTTGGTACAATACCCAAAATCATCTGGGCCATGTGCATCAATGAATGCAAGTGCCTGGTGTTGTTTGGTAGTAGCCTTGGGGGTTTCACCTTGGGCATAGCGCAATAATCCCTCAAGAAAGAACTGTAACCCTTTCCCTCCCGCATCGACAACACCAGCATCATCTAGTACCCTCAATAATGAAGGAGTACGAGCCACGGCGTCCTTGGCACCTTCAACCGCCCCGTGCAACACCACTTCAAGTGTGGCCCTTCCGTTGTTGAGCACAGCCTGGCTGGCCACGCTGGCCTCGCGCACAACAGTAAGCATGGTACCCTCAACTGGTTGTAGCACAGCCTGATATGCCAGTGTGGTTGCCTGCTGCATAGCTCCTACAAACTGGCTCGAGCCCATCCGCTCCTGGCCATTCAGACCAACGGCAAAGCCACGCAATATCTGGGAGAGAATAATACCCGAGTTACCTCGACCACGCATCGTTGACCAGTGCCGCATGCGATCAGCAACAACGGCGCAGGAAGCGTTAGGTTGCACATGATCAAGGGCATCAGCAAGTGTAAGCCACATGTTGGTCCCAGTATCACCATCGGGAACAGGGAACACGTTTAAGGCATTAATCGCATCAACATGCTGTTCAAGCCAACGCGTTGCGCTTTGTAGCGCATCAAACCATTGAAAGCCCGTCCATACATCTGATACAAACGAACCACTATCATCTGTGGGCATTGTATTCACATCTATACTCATATCGTATTGTTCAGCCATTCAAATCCATAATTTAGCGTACACCCTGGACACGAACATGAACGTGTGCAACTGGAGTATTTAACGCTTGCTCAATGGCATGACATACTGTTTTCTGTACGGTATCGGTTATCTCTGATATGGATGAACCATATGCGAGTAAGATATATACTTCAATAGTTACTTCGTCACTGTGAATATGTACATCCACACCCTTGTAGGCATCTTGTGGTGATAAGATCTGGACACCATCCTTGTGTACAGGATACACAGTTGTACCAACAACGCCATCTATCTGCACAACTGATAGCGCCGAGATATTTGCAATAGCACGTGGTGCAACCTCTATCTTGCCAGCGGGTAGATTTTGATGGGCTTGTTTGATAGTTTCATTCATCATATCAGCGTTATAGAAGATATATTACGAGAACGACAACACTCTGACTACACAACGCGCGCAAAGTGTTCTCAGCATGGTACCTACCTTGTCAAGACCTCAGTAAGCTATGCATTAAAAGCGCCCGCCATTATAGCGGATGGAGGAGCGCGATGCAATAGGAATTTCACAAGTTCCTTAGTTCATTTTTTATGGTCAAGAGTGCACCTATTCTTGTAGGTCAGGGGGAGATGTGTTCAGAATATAGCGTTCAAGCGCCCATGCAACACCTGCGTCGTGGACAGAAGGGACAACAGCGGCAGCAGCAGCACGAACTGTTGGCACCGCATTCCCCATTGCAAGACCTAATCCGGCCCATTCAATCATCGAGAGATCGTTTTCCTGATCACCAATAGCCAGCACCTGCTCACGGGGTATTTCCAGGGAGGTAGCCAACTGAGACAAAGCATGACCTTTGCTTATACCGAGCGCTGTGAGTTCACCAAACATCGCATGTGAGCGAATGACCGCGAGTCGTTCATCAAAGATACCAGCTAACCGAGCCACCTGACGCTCAACAACGGCTGGATCTGCCACCAATAGCAGCTTGGTCGGCGAATGGCCAGCAATAGCAGCAGGCAGATCATTAACTACCATAATTTCAGCATCTTCAGGATGCAATTCGAGATACGTATCCAATTCAGAGCGGCGCTCAGTCACCCACAAACGTTCATCAATATACACAATAACGTAGATGTTTTCACGAAGCAGCAGTGCGATGGCCTCAGCCGCCAGTTCTGTCGGCATCCCCACATGTGTCAGTATCTCCTGAGTTACTGGATGACGAATCATAGCCCCTTGATAGCAGATCAATGGCTCGGTGATATGTAACTGCTGGGCAAAAGGAAGCGTGGCATAAAAAGGTCGGCCTGTGGCCAGCGTTACACGAACATCCTGCGCTTGCGCCGCACCCACAGCGCGTTGTACTGCATCAGCAATCATCAGGTCGTCAGCAATAACAGTACCATCTAGATCGAGTGCTACGAGACGATACGACATATCTTTTCCTTGCTATCTTATGTCAAATAAAAAGTGTTATCTCTATGAATTGCGTATTGTAACAACGCGATCATGATCTGCTAAATCCTGATGGACGCTTATCTGTGCAGAGGGGAAATAAACACGGGCCAACGCCATCACATCGTCACCCTGTGTTGCGCCAATTTCCAGTAGCACCACACCATCAGCAGGCAGTTTGGATGATGCAGCAGCAAGCAATCGGCGATAAACAGCTAACCCATCAGCACCACCATCAAGAGCGAGATGTGGTTCATGCTCACGAACACCTACATCGATTTCTGACAGTATCGTATATGGTGGATTGCTAACGATCATATCCATTGGATCGCCAAGTGGCATAACCAGATCCCCATGCATTAGTTGCACTTTTTCAGTGACGTTATGTCGAGCAGCATTCTCTGCAGCAACCTTGAGTGCATCAGGTGAGATATCAACTGCATACAGCATTACATCAGGCAGATGCGTCGCCAATGTCACCGCAATACATCCACTCCCTGTTCCAATATCGGCAATATGCAATGGGCGCTGCAAACGATGGGTGTGTTGTATGGCCAACTCAACCAATAGTTCGGTTTCGGGTCGTGGCACCAGTACCGATACATTGACGACAAAATCCAAGCCATAAAACTCTTTGTGGCCAACGATGTATGCAATTGACTCATGCTGTGCACGCCGTTCTACCAGGGAACGAAATGCTTCAGACTGCACGGTTGATGGTATGGCTTTCTGTTCAGCGATCACCCGTGCATGAGACCAACTCAACACATGCCTAAGCAGCAATTCAGCATCGAGGCGAGGTGTTTCACTCACATCGCCCAAACGATATATGGCCCATGCAAGCATGTTCGCAACCGTTTCATTCTTTTTCATATGAATACACACAATAATAGACGACACATTGTGCCGCCTATTGTACCTTACTGTTGTTTTTCTATTGCAGATCAGGCAGTTTCTGCGCGGAGAACTTCTTCCAGGCTATTTGCTATCCGCGAGACAAGGGCAAATGTTGCAGGATATGCTACCACTTCACGCTCAGGCATGCCGGGAGCCCAGGAATAGCGTGCAATACTCACACTTGGTTCACCATCGACCTTGAGAACGACCTCCCAATACAATCGCTCATCCCCATCACGTTGTGGGGGCGAAGAGCGTAGTTGGGCCATGTTCTCACGACTATCTAGTTCCCATACTGCCAGTGGTTCCTCTAAATAGCTGAGTTGACGCACAATTTCGGCAGCTTTGGCACTGAGGTAGCTCTGCACTTCGTGGATATCGCTAGATATTGTGGTGCCTTCACCCATAGATAACATACGCAATGTCACACTATAACGGTCATGATCAAAGAACTCAAGCCGCGAATGAATTTGCGTTGTGGAATCTATGATATCTGACTTCTCGGCAGCAGTAGGCTCAAAAACAGACATGGACTTGTAACCAGCACTGTGCGAGAGTACCTGGACCTGTTCATCGCCTTCTGTAGCTAAAAGGCGTAGCTTCTCGGTAAAGAGTTTTCCTATAGTCATTGGTAGTACCTCCTGTATTGAAAAACACAATTATTTTGGTGTTAATCAATTCGTCGTTCGCTAAAATCAGAACCATCGAATGAAATCAAGCGACGTTTTTCATCGGCTATAGTCTCCAGGTGGATCGGGCGGGTCCAGATCTTGTGGATATTGCGAATCGTTTCTCGCGCATAATCCATTTTGAGATCAACACCTTCATGCCGATGAGTCAAATACATTTCACCACGATTATTGTAATTCCCATCCTGGACATAGATGGATGGTTGACCAAAGTTCGTTAGCCGGAACAAGAGCTTTTGCTTTATCTCTTCGAATTCACGTGAAGCAATCTCGTAGAAATCGGTGTCACGGTTGTAGCGGAAGGTAAAGAGTTGCTGTTCAAGACAAAACTCTGGTGTAAGAAATGCATCGATAAACGTCACATCATTGTATAACTTACGTATTTCAAACAATTTCTGGCGCCCCAGGCCCAACTGACGATCCCAGTTCTTCTTTTCCCGAAGATCATCGCACTCATCATACTCTTTTCCAAAGCGCCCGGTATCCCAGCGATATTCGACATCACGTAAAAGCTCAATACCCAACTTGTACGGATTCAGGCGACCGGGTGAAATCGCGACCACGCCAGAATGTCGCTCCGCAAAATCGATCACTTCATCGTCTTTGAGGGCACGCTTGGTCATAATCTCAGAATGCCAGTAGCTCGCCCAACCCTCATTAAGGATTTTGGTCATTCCCTGGGGAGCAAAATAATAGGCCTCGTTACGAATGACATCTAGCACCGTATGCTGCCATCGCTCAAGTGGCGCATAATTCATCAAAAAGAGCAAAATATCTTTCTGTGGGTTTTCAGGGAAGCGTCTGGTTTGCGCGGCTTCTTCTTCAAGGAGCTTGCGCTGTTCAGCCAGAAACTCGGGAGGATTAATGTAATCTTTCATATAGTCCCGCTCTACTTTGAATCCCTCAAAGACAGGCGGTTCGTCATAATCGCTCACAACAGGCTGAGGCGTCTGCGCTTCGGGACGACGAATATACGGCGCATGGTAATCGATCAGATTTTCAAGGGAAAGACAGGTATCAATAAAGTCTTCAACAATGTCATACCCATATCGGTCAATGGCACGTTGGATGCGGGACGCGTGGTTGGCCATTTCATCAAGCATTTTCCGATTGGTATGAGCAAACCACATGTTATGCTTGAAGAAATCCACATGACCGGTGACGTGGGCCATGACCATTTTCTGCGTAACAATATCATTTCCCTCAAGCAGGTAGGCATATGAAGGATTGGTATTGATTACCATTTCATAGATCGTTGAGCCGAGCCACACATGACCTTTGATCAGTTGATCATAGTCCATGCCAAAACGCCAGTGAGGATAACGTGTTGGGAAGCCACCTAATGCGGCTGTTTCATACAGTGTGCGATAATCAAGCACCTCGTAAATAATGGGAAAAAAGTCCAGACCGTAGTCCAGAGCATATTCTTCTATTTCGTCCCAGGCAGCTTGAAGATCAGGAGGTAAACGTGTGCTTTTCATATGGTTACAATCAGGAGTACGCTGTGATCAGTCACGCTGCACGAACACAGAAGCGCACACCGCTAAACTTAATTACCTTTACCGAGAAATTCCTTGATGGCATCATAGATATCATCACGATCTGCAATTTCAGAGATAATCAATGGTTCTTCATTCCCCAGATACTCTTCGAGATCGTGGGCAAAACGGCCAGAACCATACAATGAGCGTACCTGACCATAGCAGAATTGGTTGACTTTGCGTAGAAGGTTGGACCGTAACAGCTCAACACATTCACGTGTATCTCCGCCACCCCAATTGTCGCCATCTGAAAAGTGAAATGGATAAATGTTCCATTCTGTTTCGGGGTAGCGTTCTTCAATGAGTTTATTGCAGAGCTTGTAGGCAGACGATATCTTCGTGCCACCACCTTCGCGCAAGTGATAGAACGTTTCTTGATCAACCTCTTTGGCAGCCGCATCGTGGACAATGTAACGTATTTCGATATCTTTATACTGTGATCGCAACCACGTTTCAATCCAAAATGCAGTAATCCTGACCAGTTCTTTCTGCTCAGTTCCCATACTCCCACTCACATCCATCATGTAGATGATAACAGCGTTTGACTCGGGGAGCAGCGTTTCTTTCCATGAGCGATAGCGCATATCCTCACGAATAGGTGTCACGACTGGGTTAGCCGGATTGTAATCGCCAGATGCAATCTGACGCTTGAGCGCTTCACGGTAGGAACGCTTAAAATGACGCAGCGAGTCAGGGCCAACCCGGCGAATACCGCTGTAGCGATCTTTCTGTGAGACGATATTTTTCTTACCCTTGGGTTCAATGTTGGGAAGTTGTAACTCTTCACCAAGGATCTGCGCCAGTTCTTCTAATGGAACATCGACCTCAACAATATGTTGCCCTGGTTCTGAGCCAGCTTCACCCTGACCAGGTTGGGGATCGCCCTGTCCAATGGGATCACCGACATCGCCATCGCCCTGACCAATGCCACCACCCTGGCGTGCTCCATAGCGGAACTGGGGGATATCGATCTGTGGCATCGGGATAGACACGTATTTTCGTCCCTGACGCCCGATCATCTCACCCTGTGACATGTATTTCCGCAGGTCTTTTTTTATCTTTCCTCGTACGATCTGCCGGAAACGATTCAGATCGCGTTCAGCACGTCGTGTAGACATATATCGACCTTCCAAAATGGCAAGTCGGACATGGGCTGGGTCCAACTTGCCATTGTGTCAACTAGTTCTTGGTATCACCGCGTGCAAAGATACTTGCAACATACGTCAAGACATCTGATGCACTCTGCTCATTGTAGCCAAAATCGCGGATCAGACGCGACTTCACGACATCAATCCGTTCTTGTGTATCTTTATCAATCACCCGTGAGACAAGTGAAGTCAGCTTAATCGAGTCTTTTTGATCTTCAAAGAGCTTGAGTTCAAGTGCTCGATGTAAGCGCTCATTAGTACGATAATCAAAGGTCTTGCCTTCAATCGCCAACGCACCGATATAATTCATGATTTCACGGCGGAAGTCATCCTTCCGTGATTCAGGGATATCAATCTTCTCTTCAATTGAACGCATCAAACGCTCATCTGGCTCTTCATACTGCCCAGTGTATTTGTTACGTACGCGCTCACGTTGTGTGTACGACTTAATGTTGTCAATATAATTGGCACAAAGGCGCGTAATCGCTTCTTCATCAGCAGATATGGCCCGCTGAACTTCATTTTTCACAATTTCAGTGTACTCCTCACGCACGACAGATATCAGATCACGGTATCGCTTACGATCCTCTTCGGAATTAACTAGAGAATGATTCTTCAAACCGCCTTCGAGTTCGCTCAGAACCATGAAGGGGTTGATATATCCATCTTCCTGATTACTTACCAGTGCGTTAGAGATTTTGTCCTGCACATATCGTGGCGAAACACCTTCCATACCTTCGCGTTGCGATTCTTTCCGCAACTCTTTGATGTTGTCCTCGGTGAAACCAGGAAGCGTGCGACCATTATACAGTTTGAGTTTTTGAAGGAGTGTTAAGTTTGGCTTCTTGGGCTCTTCAAGGCGAGTCAGCACAGCCCACATTGCCGCCATTTCGAGCGTATGCGGTGCAATATGTGCCTTAACCTTCTTGCGATTAAAGTCACGCTCGTAAATCCGAATCTCGTCACGCAACCGTGTAATGTAAGGGATATCGATACGGACGGTACGATCTTTCAGGGCTTCCATGAACTCATTATTCTCAAGGCGGCGATACTCAGGCTCATTGGTATGACCAATAATCACTTCATCAATATGCGTTTGAGCAAATTTCTTGGATTTAATTTTATGCTCTTGTGAAGCACCAAGAAGATCATAGAGGAAAGCCACGTCCAGTTTGAGCATCTCAATAAATTCGATGATACCACGGTTGGCGATGTTGAACTCACCATCGAAATTAAAAGCACGTGGGTCCGAGTCTGAGCCGTAGATGGCGATTTTACGGTAATTGATATCGCCAGTCAGCTCAGTTGAGTCCTGATTCTTCTCATCTTTCGGTTGAAATGTCCCGATACCAACACGATCCTGCTCAGCAAAAACCAATCGTCGTACACGAATGTGTTTGATCACCTTATTCCAATCACCATCGTAGCGCAACATCATTTCGCGATAGTTGTAGCGACAGGAAGGACACAGATCGCCTTTAATGAAAATATGCTCTTCTTCGGGACGACCCGAGTTAAATTGTTCTATAAAACGTTCACGCGTTTCCTGAGGGACAAGGTGAAGTGGGTCTTCATGCATTGGACAAGGTTCCCAATCGCTTTCCTTCACACGCTTCTGCTCTATATCTTCTATGTCTCCCATATACCAATCGTAGGTGAACACAGCCCCATCTTCAGTGCGTGAATAATGTTCAAGTCCACGTTTCAGGCGTCGTGCGATAGTACTTTTGGATGAACCAACCGGCCCATGTAACAATAACACCCGCCGTTCAGTTCCGTAGCCCTGTGCCGCCGCCTTAAAGAAGTTTACCAATCTCATCAGGTAAACTTCTAATCCAAAGATTGCATCATCTGAATCAAAACTCGAGTCACTAAAGAATTTGTAACGTATCAGCCGTTTTTTGGCATCAATAAATTCTTCAGAGCCGTACGACATAATCATGTCATATACCCGCTGAAATGAGTTACGTGCTACCTTTGGATTCTTGGAGACCATCTCCAAGTATTCCGTGAATGTGCCAGTCCAATTTAGTTCTTGAAAACTCGCACGATCTTGCATCTCACTGACTATCTTCAGCAATGATGCACCATTTTGGCTAGCCATCTGTAATTCCTCCTAGTTAGTGACTTTTCACCCCACCAACAGTCAACATGCCAGACAGAGAAACATATATCACATCGTAACTACGCTCTCGTCTAGTAATGCGTTTCGACAATGTTACTAAGGTGCAGTCCTAATAAGTGGTAATCCCTGAACTTAATCTGTCTCTGAAATGTCGTTCGTTGTATATGATGTTGTTATTTGGGCGACAGTTCTATCGCTCCTGCTACATTGCTATACCACTTTACGTGTCAGGGATCACATAATTTGAGGGAGGCCTGTTATAACAGGTATCGTCAATTATAACAATCTCCATGTCAAGCGTCAAGGCTTTATAAAGTACATCAGTTTCACAAACAACAAATAAACGATAGTCACTCGGTTTTACAAGAACTTCTCTTCTATACAGTTGCGTGTGATACAAATCCCTTGTTAAATCACATGGACATCAAGTAATACTTGACTCATTATTATGTTGCGTTACGAAAATGGGAGCGGAAGGGATGCAGTTAGTTGTGCATCATGATGTGAAAGTATACCGTGCTGTTCTTCGTAATATCGACCAATAGCGCGGTATTTTGTGTAACGAAGCGTAAGTAGTTCTTCTGAAGTGAGTGGATATAATTCATTAAAATGTTGCAAGATAGCATCACGTACCGCCATGACCGTTGTCTCAAGATCCGTGTGAGCGCCACCTTCAGGTTCAGGAATAACCTGATCTGCAATGGCGAATTCGTGAAGGTCCTGGGCAGTTATCCGCATGGCCTGCGCTGCATCAGATGCTTTGGATGAGTCGCGCCAGAGAATGGCTGCACTTCCTTCGGGTGAGGCTACTGAGTACACTGAGTGCTCCAACATCAGCAAGCGGTCTCCAACGCCAATAGCGAGTGCACCACCACTCCCTCCTTCACCAACAACGGTGGTAATAATCGGCACACGAAGACCGGCCATCACTAAAATGTTTTCAGCAATCGCACTTCCCTGGCCACGTTCTTCCGACTCCATATCTGGAAAAGCACCTGGTGTATCGATAAAACTGAGAATCGGAAACTGGAATTTTTCGGCGTATTGAAAGAGACGTAATGCCTTGCGATATCCTTCAGGCTTGGGCATACCAAAGTTCCGACGAACATTCTCACGAGTATCCCGACCTTTTTGATGACCAACCACCACAACTGTATGACCATTAAAACGGGCAATCCCCCCAACCATCGCCGCATCATCGCCAAACCGTCGATCTCCATGCACTTCTACAAAATCTTCACACAGATTGGTAATATAATCCAGGGTGTGTGGGCGTTGAGAGTGACGCGCATATTGTATTTTTTCCCATGGTGTCAATAAAGGTGTCATGTGTCGGATTGTCTTTAAATTTGATACCAGTAATGTTAGTTCGCAGATTTTACTACAACTGTTCCATTTTGACGAACCTGTTCATTTTCTTCTACGTTCTTGTAATCAACAGGAGCCATATGCAGCGCTATCAGGCGCGTCAGAGTCTTTCGCAAATCACCGCGTGCAACAATCATATCAATCATACCCCGTTCAAGAAAAAACTCCGCCGTCTGATAATTGCTAGGGAGCTTCTGCCGTATGGTTTGTTCAATAACACGACGACCGGCAAAACCAATACGCGCCCCTGGTTCAGCCAAAATAAGATCTGCCACGGATGCATACGATGCAATAACCCCTGCATAGCATGGATCGATAAGTAAGGAAAAATGCGGAAGACCAGCAGCAGAAAGGCGACTCAACGCGATGTTGACTTTGGCCATCTGCATCAGCGAAAAGATCCCCTCGTGCTGACGTGCACCACCGGAGGCATTAATGGTCAACAATGGAGTGTTATTATCGACAGCTCTTTCTACAGAACGAGCTAACTTTTCACCAAAAACACTTCCCATTGAACCACCAATAAAATCAAATTCGGTAATAGTAACTTGTAATGGAGCACCTTCGATAGTGGCTTGACCGCTGATCAGTGCATCACATACCCCCAAGAGATCACGACTCTCGATAAGCCGTTGCTGGTAATTATCTTTTGGTGAGACAAAGTTTAGAGGATCACTCGACGTAAGATTTCGGTCAAACTCCTCAAACGAGTCGACATCGAATAAACCAATCCATTCACGAGCCTTTAAGCGCATGTGATAGCCGCATTTAGGGCATACTTTCAAACTATCGACAAGTTGCTTTTGATAGATCAGTTCCCGACACTCAGAACATTTGACCCATAGGTTGTCAGGGATCTGTGTATCACCTTTGTGTTGTGATGGTGTGAAACTTTTTTTACTACGTCGAAAAAATTCTTTCATTGATACACTCCTGGGGCAAATTGCTGCGGTATTATAGCATACTTCATACAAATAAAAGATATTTTTATCTTAAAATAATAACTTTTTACTCATACACAGCCTTTCTCTTTCTATTTTTCCTTATTGTGACAATCCAGTATCACAACACAATCAATTATGGAACTATCGCTTGATGAGGCCATGGATAGAAGAGATAAAACAGCTTCTTTTTTACACTCTTGGTATGTGCGTAGGGGCTATTTGCTTCTAACATTCATAAACTTGCGCTTGCGCTACGACGAAAGTTGTCATATGATATTCAAGAATAATGTGGAGCTATAGGTACTCCACTTCGTGATTGTTTGTGCAAGAAGGAGCCGTGCATAATGCTCGATCTACTCCTTGGGCCTGTTGGAATTGCCCTTCTCGCGGTGGTACTGGCTATGCTCATTAGCCTTCTTGTTGTCCAGACCCGCCGCCGAGCAAAAGATACGGAGATCATTCCTCCGCCAGACGTGGGCGAGTCTGTTGACTATACGTCAATGGAATATGAAGAGCCCACCACCTGGTCGGATCGTTTCCGTCAAGCCTCCCCTGCTGCCAAAGCATTATTAGTACTGTTACCACTTGTGTTACTTGCCAGCATTGGTATTATTTATTTCGCCTTCCTCTATCAACCAGGTGCCGATGCTACCGCAGAAACGACTGAAGAAGTTGCACCACCACCTGAGATCAGCGAGCCATCTGCTCTCGTAGCAGGGGAAAATCGCATCCTAATACAGGCGGATACAACACTCCCTGGTGGCACGACTGTTACGGCTGCGATGCGGGAAAACAACGAAGATTTCACCTGGTTTGATCCAGCAAATGCCACAGATCAAGTTCGCAACGATGCTATCCGCATGTCACTTACTCGACAAGACGGGGCATCAACACCAGATGAAGATGCGGAGTACACTGTTGTGCTTTCGGCACAACTTGATGATGGTGAGGTCGTCAATTTCGATCCAATTGAGTTAGAGATCCCACCCCCGAACCGGGCCAGCTTCTTCGAACAAGCGTCAGTTGCTACTGCACCAGAACCCACCGAAGAGCCTGCACCAGAACCCACCGAAGAACCAACCCCAGAGCCCACCGAGGAACCAACCCCAGAGCCCACCGAAGAACCGCAGGAATTTACTGCTGTCGTCTTCAATGGTGGAAATTTGCGGGCTGCGCCCAACCTCGGCGGTCAAGTACTGGATCAGATCAATGCGAACGAGTCGGTCACATTGCGAGAACAAACCGCCGATGGTACATGGTATCGTATTATCAATGAGCGTGGCGTTGAGGGATGGGTTAGCGTCACCCTCTTGAGCATTGATGCCGATGTCGCCGGACAGGTTCCTATCGAAGGACAGGCAGCCGAAGAACAGCCAGAAGAATCTACGGATGAGGAATCCGCTGAAACACCAGCGTCAGAGCCAACCGGCCTGACAGCCACGGTCTTCAATGGTGGAAATGTTCGCTCTGCACCTAATCTCAGTGGAGCGGTCCAAGACCAGATCAACGCCAATGAAACAGTTCAGCTACTCGAGCGAACCGCCGATGGCACCTGGTACCGTATTAGCAATGAACGCGAAGTTGAAGGGTGGGTCAGTGTTACCCTCCTGACGATTGATGCCGCTGTTGCCGAACAAGTTCCTATTGCCCAATAGCGATCAATAGAGTAATACAATTCTGACCAGACGCTGATGCATGAATACATGAACCAGTGTCTGGTCAGTTGTTATTTATTCGTTTGGCGGCAGTAACGCATCCCACCAGATACGATTTTCACGCTTCTGCATCAGATCAACGTGGATGTGCTTCTCTTCTGTGTATGAGAGCATGCCAGATATCCCGTGTTCACGACCGATACCGCTCTGCTTGTAACCACCAAATGGGGCCAGTGGATTGATCAGATGGTAATCGTTGATCCAGATGGTTCCGCTACGGATACGTTTTGCAACATCAATGGCGCCTTGAAGATCGCGTGACCAGACCGCCGCACCAAGTCCATAGATATTGGCATTGGCCAACTCTATCGCTTCTGTGACGCTGCGATATGGAATAATGGAGAGCACCGGACCAAAAATCTCCTCCTGCGCCAGACGCATATGATTCTGCACTCTGGTAAAAATCGTGGGCTCGACAAAGGGCCCACGTTCAAAATCACGGACCTTCACACGATTGCCACCTGTCGCGAGTAATGCACCTTCTTGTTTGCCTAAAGCAATATATTCTTCTACCGTGGCACATTGACTATCCGATACCAACGGGCCAATATCTGTTTCTAGATTCAGTGGCTCACCAACTCGCATGCCGCGTGCACGATGCACCAATCGCTCCAACAATTCATCGTGTAAGGTTTCTGGAACAAAACAGCGTGTTCCAGCTTCACAGCTCTGACCAGCATTGAAAAAGACACCAAAGAGCACACCATCGGTCGCTAACTCCAGATCTGCGTCGGGGAGGACGATGCTTGGTGATTTACCACCTAGCTCAAGGGTCACGCGCTTGATAGAAGCGCTCCCCCACTCCATCACCTTGCGGCCAACTTCTGTTGAACCCGTAAAAGCGAGTTTATCAACATCTGGGTGCCGGGCAATTGCCTCGCCCACCGAGCCACCAGGTCCGGTGAGCAGGTTAAGCACACCGTTTGGCAGCAATCCCGTCTCATGGATAATATTGACCAGAGTAAGAGCTGTCAGTGGGGTATACGAAGCCGGTTTTAAGATAATCGTGTTTCCGGTCGCAAGGGCAGGTGCGATTTTCCAAACAGCCATTAATAGTGGATAATTCCATGGAATGATTTGACCACAAACGCCAATCGGATCGCGCCACACAAAATTCCAGGTGACTGATGGCGTATCGATCCAGGGTAAGGGCTCATAGGGTGAACGACGCGCAAGATCGGCAAAGGTACGCAAATGTTCAATGGCCCATGGGACATCAACAAATAACGTTTTACGAAGCGGAGCACCTAAATTACGCGACTCTAATTCTGCCAACGTATCCGTATGTTCTTCAACGGCATCGGCAATTGCGTGTAAAATACGGGAGCGTTCGTGAGGTGGAGTGTGTGGCCATGGTCCATGGTCAAACGCAGTACGCGCTGATTGGACTGCTCGATCCACATCAGCGGCAGTACCACGTGCAACAACAGCCATTGGGGAACCAAGTGCTGGTTCATTTACTGGCATGGTTGCCCCATCAAGCGGGTCAACCCAACGACCATCAATGTATAATTGATAGTGAGGAAGGTCCATTTTAGACAGAGATTCCATCATAAGACTCCTTACGGATGCACGTGGAAGGTTCATGCTGCTCTGCGTCATGATACCAGAGATAGCAGAACACGACAACCATCATATGTGTACATCTTGGTCGAAAAGGGCAGTAGGAAGATCGCGAAATACATAGCGAGGGGAACTCGATTGAGTGCAGAAAGATTACAAAAAGTGCTGGCCAGCGCAGGCATTGCATCACGACGAGACTGCGAAGAACTCATCGTAGCGGGCAAGATCGCGGTCAATGGGAAAGTCGTGCGGGTGCTTGGTTCACGTGTCGATCTAGACATTGATACGATTACGGTGGATGGAAAACCGCTTGAACCTGTTGTTCAACGAACCTACATCATGCTCCACAAACCAACCAGTGTTATTTCAACTGCCGAAGATACCCATGACCGTCCAACCGTGGTTAATATGGTCGATGTGCCAGCACGCGTATTCCCAGTTGGTCGTCTTGATCAGGACAGCGAAGGGTTATTGCTGCTGACCGATGACGGTGAGCTGACTCAGCGCCTAACCCATCCAAGCTATGAAGTCGAAAAAGAATACCATGTCCTGCTTGACGAGCCTCCTACATCAGATGCGCTGCGTGAATGGCG
>JBCDFA010000156.1:0-16386 GCA_039178835.1 Chloroflexota bacterium | reverse complement strand
TTCGGGCATACCAACCTACAGCTTGTATGGCGACCATCTTGCACCGCCACTGGAATGGCTGGCCGACCTGGATGTCATCGTGTGTGATTTGCAGGACATTGGCTGTCGTTTTTACACCTATGCCTGGACACTCGTCAAACTCATGGAGCGTGCAGCCGAAGCACAGATCGCTATCATCTTGACAGATCGGCCCAACCCCATCGGCGGAGTCACCATCGAAGGTCCTGGGGTGCTGGCCGATCATCGTTCGCTGGTAGGGCTGCACGATGTGCCAATGCGCCATGGGCTGACGCTGGGCGAACTGGCCCAACTCGTCAATCAGGAAATGCAACTCGGCTGTGAACTACAGGTCGTGCCCTGTGTGGGATGGCAACGTGAGGATCTGTGGGGAGCCACCGGACTTCCATGGGCCGCGCCCTCGCCCAACATGCCAACGGCTGAGACGGCACTTGTGTATCCGGGAACATGTCTCTTGGAAGGATGCAATCTCTCGGTCGGACGCGGTACTGCCAAACCGTTTGAATGGCTTGGCGCACCATGGATCGATGGTGCGAGACTCGCCAGAGCGTTGAACCAGCAGGGTCTACCGGGTGTTCGCTGGCGGCCTGTCGCGTTTCAGCCCTGTGCAGCGCCTTATGCCGGTGAGCTGTGCGGCGGTGTGCAACTCCATGTGCGTGAACCCGATCTGGTACGCCCGGTATTGACCGGTGTGGCGCTACTCACCACACTGCAGGAGTTTTATCCCGAGCACTTTGCGATTGCACACCCACCGCACTTTGACCGACTCGCCGGGTCAGCGGAGTTGCGCCAATCGATTATGCGTGGCGTAACGGCAATTGATATAGCTGATCGATGGCAATCAAACGAACAAACCTTTCGTAAACGTATAGAATCAATAACAATCTATCATCAAGATTGAAAGGAGGACATGGGTCTGACAGAGTGGTCGTAACGTTGTAGATACAGCTCCAAAAGTGTTATACCTGACCAATGGTGATCACACAGCACTTTCTGGAGGGTTTGAGTTAGGAAGAGGTTTTTGACATGAAACGAACTCATTTTGCGCTTGTATTACTCTTTGCCCTATTGCTCCCAATCTTTGCCGCCTGTGGTGCTCCTGCCGAGGAAACCACAACAGAGCCCGCCGAAGAAGCTGCGGAACCTGCCGAAGAAGCTACTGAGGGTGAGACCGAACCTGCTGAAGATGCGACCGAAGGTGAAGCAGAACCTGCTGAGGAAGGCGACGCTGAAGATGCTACCGAAGGCGATGCTGAGGAAGGCGACGCTGAACCCGCCGAAGATGCGACCGAAGGCGATGCCGAGCCTGCCGAAGAAGGCATGACGAGCGATAACTTGGCCGTGAGCAGCAGCACCTATGAAGGAACACTTCAGTACTGGGTGCTTGGTTATCAGCCGGGTGGCGGTAATCGCACGGGCGAACTGATGGACGCCGCCGTTGCTGCGTTTATGGAAGCCAACCCGAACATTCAGGTTGAAATCACTGGCTACACCGGCGACCAGGCTGGCTTTACCAAACTCACGCAGGCCGTGCAGGGTGGACAATCTGTAGATGTCTTCCGCTTACCGTCAGACGTTCTCCCACTGCTGGTGCAGGATGAATTGGTAGCACCTATTGATGATTACCTGACTGAAGATGATCAGGCAGATATCTTTCCGAACTTAATTGAGGCAGTCCAGATCGATGGTCAGGCCTACGCATGGCCGCTATGGGTGCCACCTGTAGGGATGTACCTCAACCTCGATGTTTTTGAAGAGCGCGGCGTCGAGCCACCCAGCGAAGGTTGGACCTACGATGAGTTTGTCGAGATCGCCAAAGAGCTGACCTTTACCCGCGAGAACGGGGAAGAAGTCTTTGGCTATACGGCCCTGGTCGATCCTGGCGTCGTCAACGCATGGCCTTTTATTCTCAGCGATGGCGCATTGCCACTCAGTGAGGATAATGCTCAGTACACCTTTGACTCACCAGAGGCCATCAGTGGGCTGACCAAACTGACGGACCTTGCGCTTGTTCACGAGGTCACACCACCTGACTTTGGTGCTCAGACCGGCGAAGATATTCAGACTGGCTTCAAAGATCGCAAGGTCTTCGCGATGTACAGCGAACCAAGCGGTGCATCATCAGGCTACGCAACCGATGGTGTCAACTTCGATGTCATTCCTATGCCAACTGGCGACAGTGGCGAACCAATCACCGCTGGTGGTATTGGCTTTATCTCGGTCGCCGCAACCGAGGACGAAGAGAAGCTCCAGGCTTCCATGGATCTGGCACGCTACCTTACCAGCGATCAGGTCGCCGCAGATGTTGAGGGCTTTTACTTAGCTCCTGGATCACGCGCTTCAATCACCGTCGATGATCCGATTAGCAAGTTTGAGCCATTTGTGCCCAATACCTATATCACACCAATGATCGCTGAATGGCCACAGATTCGCACTATCATTCACCCGCAGATACAGAACGCTATCTTTGGCGAAATCACACCAGAAGAAGCGCTCACACAACCAGCGGAAGAGATCAACGGTATCCTCGCGGACGAGTAGTAGGTGGCGAGGAGAAGGAGTCTATCTTATCAGTTGAGAGCAGCATAGCGTTACGGCTCGGAAGGACACGTTTATGGCCGATGTTGTCGCTGAAAAATCAAAACCACGTCCCGAAGATCTGAGTACTGCAGTACGGGACTTCTTTGCTCGGTATGGCTGGGGGTATGCCTTTTTGCTGCCTAGTATGATCACCTTTACGATTTTTATTTTCATTCCGGTGATCTGGTCATTCCTCATCTCGTTTCAGGAGTATAGTCTCAGCAGGGGTGGTGAATGGGTCGGAATTAACAATTATATCGAGGCATTTACGACACAGAGCGGTGTCTTTGTGCGTGCCCTGCAAAACACGGCATACTACACCGTCATTACGGTAACCTCGAATATCTTTATCGCACTGGTACTATCCAGCCTGATTCAGCCGCTGAACAACTACGCCAAAACGTTCTTCCGCGCCGCTTACTATCTGCCTGCCGTCACTAGCGCAGTGATTATTGCCATGACGTGGCGCTGGCTCTATAACGCCCAGTGGGGGCTGTTCAACTATCTCTTGAGTGTGGCCAATCTTCCACCGGTGCGCTGGCTCTCCGATCCCGATGTGGCACTCAACAGCATTACGCTGTCGACCGTGCTGACCATCCCTGCCACGGGTGTCGTGCTCTTCAGCGCGGCGATGGGCAGTATCCCGCAAGAATATTACGAGGCCGCTGAGATCGACGGTGCAGGTCCTATTCGCAAATGGTGGAACATCACATTACCGCTCATCAAATCAACCACACTCTATCTGATCGTGCTATACACCATCGCCAGCTTTGAGGTGTTTGAAAAGATCATCATCATGGTGCCCAGTGGCGTCGGCAACAGCACCCAAACGATTGTGACCCAGATCTATCAGACAGGCTTCCAACAGTTCCGGTATGGCGTGGCAGCCGCGCAGGCGTTCATCCTGTTTGTTATTGTTGCTGCAGTGGCGGTGATCCAGTTCCGCCTGATGCGTAGTGATGTGGAGTACTGATTATGGCCGCACAAACCTTACAAACGCGCACCGTGCACAGGTCTGGTATTCCATGGATGCGTATTCTGGCGTGGACCGTGCTCATTGTGACGACGCTTATTTCGCTCTGGCCCATGTATTGGTTGTTTGTCACTGCGGTGACGCCAACCCAGCAAACGATCAAAACACCACCAGACCTGCTTCCGGTCAACGCGAGTCTGGAAAACTTTATACGTCTATTTGGGCAGGCCCGTGACTATTGGCGCTGGTTTGCCAACAGCCTGATCATCGGTATCACAGTCACCCTGTTTCACATGTTTTTTGACACACTGGCTGGCTACGCCTTTGCCAAAAAACGCTTCCCAGGGCGCAATGTCCTGTTCTGGATCATGCTGAGCACGCTGATGATCCCTGCCCATGTCACTCTTGTGCCGATGTACATCGTGACACGCAACCTGGGACTTATCGACAACATCCTGGCGGTTATTCTCCCAGCGACGGCATCGGTCTTTGGCATTTTCCTGATGCGCCAATACATCCAGACGTTGCCATCCGAACTAGAGGACGCGGCCCGTATCGACGGCTGTAGCGAACCGGGAGTGTTCTGGCGAATCATTCTGCCATTGTCCAAACCGGCCATTGGCGCACTAGCGATCTTTACCTTTGTTCGCCACTGGAATGACTTTCTCTGGCCATTGATTGTGCTCCAGAAAAGCGCAAACTATACGCTACCCGTCGGCGTGGCCAGCTTACAGGACGAGTTCAGCACGGACTACGGGATCATCTTTGCCGGAGCCGCACTCGCAGCACTCCCGATGATCGTCTTCTTCCTGGCCTTCCAGCGCTACTTCCTCGAAGGCGTGCGTATGGGCGCAGTGAAAGGATAACGGTTATGGCAGACATGCTGGTAAAACTATATGAGTTACCGAACTTGGCGCCACTGATCGCGCAACAACAGGCTGCGAGCGTCGACATTCGGCGGGCGATTGTACCCGAAAAGCATGTCGTAATTGATTGGGTGCGCGAGACGTTCCAACAGTATTGGGCCAATGAATGTGACGTGTGCTTTGCCAAACAGCCGGTATCGTGTTTTGTCGCTGTCGCAGACGAGCGCCCCATTGGATTCGCCTGTTATGATGCAACATACAAGAATTTTTTTGGTCCCACAGGCGTATTGGAAGCCTATCGAGGACGGGGTATCGGGCACGTACTGCTGGTGGCGACACTACACGCGATGGCGGCCCAGGGCTACGCGTATGCTATCATCGGAGCGGTGGGGCCAACCGAGTTCTACACCAGAGCCGTAGGCGCAACGCTCATTCCCGACTCGACGCCGGGCATCTATCGAGGGATGCTCCGTGACAAGCCAAAAGTAGATGAGTGAATTAACTAGAAGAGAGTAATATGCTCACCACCAGCGTTACAGAAACAACGAACCCAGCGACACAGAACATCGACACGCTGCCGACTCGCGCCATCGTCGCCGCCATCGCCGCTGAGGACATGCAGGTTGCACCAGCAGTTGCTGCCGTTGGTGATGCCATCGCACACCTCGCGGATGTTGTGGTTGAGCGGATGCGGCGCGGCGGACGGCTGATCTACATCGGTGCAGGCACTTCCGGTCGGCTTGGCACCCTTGACGCCGCCGAACTCCCCCCGACCTTTAGCGCCGACCCCAGTCGCGTCATTGCGCTGATCGCCGGTGGCTCAGATGCGTTGGTACGAGCGGTCGAGGCCGTCGAAGATAATCAGGAGCAGATCAAACAGGACCTTGCCGCAGTGAATGTTGGCCCGGACGATGTCGTGGTTGGGCTGGCAGCCAGCGGCAGAACACCCTACGTGGTCAGTGGCGTGGCGGAGGCCAAAAGGCATGGCGCCTTTGTCGCAGGCATCGCTTGCACTACCCCCTCACCGCTCGAAGACGAAGTCGAGCTGATGATTACGCCAGTTGTCGGTCCTGAAGTCGTTACTGGCTCGACGCGGATGAAGGCCGGAACAGCACAAAAGCTGGTGCTGAACACCCTTAGCACCACCGTAATGATCCAGATGGGCAAGACCTTTGGCAATCTGATGGTTGACCTCCAGCCGAAGAACGAGAAACTTCGCCGCCGCATGATCAACATTGTGATGACTGCGACCGGCGTTGATCGTGAAGAAGCACAACATCTTTTAAACGAAGCAGGTGACGAAACAAAGACGGCAATCGTCATGGTATTAGCAGGAATTGATGCAAACACCGCACGCCACCGTCTGGCAAAAAATAATGGCCGAGTGCGCGACGCACTCCATACGAACGAGCAACCATAATGGCACAGTTAGTACTTGGTATAGATGGTGGAGGCTCGAAGACGAGCGCAGTCCTGGCCGATGCAGCAGGCACGGTGCTGGGGGTTGGTATTGCCGGGGCAAGCAACTACCAAGCAATCGGCTTTGACAACGCCACCCAATCGATCAGTGCCGCCATCGCAGACGCCAGGCAGAAAGCAGCGCTCCCACTGGAGACCGTGGTAGATGCCGCTTGCTTTGGCCTGTCCGGGATCGACCGCCCCCACGAGCAGGCACAATTCACGGAGTGGGTGAAGAGTCAGAACATTGCAAAGCAACATATGGTCGTCAACGACGCCGAGATCCTGCTTGCGGCTGGCACCCCAGATGGCTGGGGCATTGCCCTTATCTGTGGGACCGGCTCGATCTGCTATGGCCACTCCCCCGGTGGCCAGATCGCACGTTCCGGTGGCTGGGGCTACCTGCTTGGCGACGAGGGCAGCGGCTACGACATCGCTGTCCACGCACTGCGCTGGGTCACCCAGACCGCTGATGGTCGCGCTAATGCCAATACATTATTACGCGCGACGCTCAACCATTTCAAACTCGACAACGCCGAACAACTCATTGGATATGTCTATCGCCCAGAGGCAACACAGGCCGAGATCGCCACACTAGCCCGTGTCGTCGTACAACTGGCAGAAAACAAAGACCCATACGCTTATACCATTCTTGACCAAGCCGGGCGCGAGTTATCTCGTGTGATTAGCGCGGTAGTACGCAAACTTGAGCTTCACGAACCACACGTCGCTCTGGGTGGCGGTGTGTTACACGACGACAGCGTGTTGTGGTACCGCACAAACAAGCACGTCCATTTTGCGCTTGGCCCGGCCACACGTGTGGATGAACCCGTCTATGGAGCCGTGATACTCGCACGTCGCTTAGTTGAGGCACATAACAGATGAAACAGTGCTGTTTCAAGCAATTGCATCCTTTAACGAAGAAGGCTATCAGGAGGACTATCATGCAGCGTTGGATTGGTACGTTAGGAATACTTGTACTGGCAATGAGTTTGCTCACCATCACACCCGCCCAGGCAGAAACGAACGAATTCCGAGCAGTATGGATTGACGCCTTTGGCGCCGGAATCTACGACGAAGCCGAAATCGATCAGCTGATTGCGGATGTGAAAGCCGCCAACATGAACGCGATTGTCGCGCAGGTCGGGCGACGCGGCGATTGTTTTTGCAATAAAGCGATCATGCCACGGACACAGGCCAACATTGCTCCCGAACCCTTCGATCCGCTCGAAACCCTGATTGAGCGCGCCCATGCTGAAGGGATCGAAGTCCACGCATGGGTCATTGCAACGGCCATTTGGAACAGCGACACACCGCCCATTGCTGAGAACCATGTGTTCAACACCAACGGTCTCTCCGCCGATGGCGACGACAACTGGCTGCTGGTACGCTCCGATGGCGAAGTGCGCGGCGGACTTGACTACTACCTCGATCCTGGCCATCCCGACGCGGCGGACTACATCGTAAGTATGTATACCAGCATCATCGAGAACTATGATGTCGACGGCATCAACATGGATCGCATTCGCTACCCAGACTTCAACTTGGAGCCAAATGTCTCGGCGTGGGGCTACAACCCTGTAGCAGTACAACGCTTCCATGAAGCCACAGACCGCACCGACGTACCCGAACCATCCGATGCGGAGTGGTCACAGTGGCGCAGAGATCAGATTACCAACATCGTCCGGCGTGTATACCTGGAGAGCTACGCGATTGACCCCCAGGTCAAGATCAGTGCCGATACGATTACCTACGGGTATGGGCCAGAAACACAGGGCGGATGGGAAAACTCACGCACCTACGCCGAGGTCTTGCAAGACTGGCGCAGTTGGATGGAAGAGGGCATTCTCGACATCAACATGCCGATGAATTACAAACGTGAGCATTTTGTGGATGAACCCAACAATCAGCTTCGCATGTACGAGGAATGGAATACTTTTGCCAAAGACCATCAGTTTGACCGTCAGGCGGTAATCGGCTCGGCGTTGTATCTCAACTTCATCGAAGGAAGTGTCGACCAGGTCCGCAAAGCCCTGGAACCCAGCGACAACGGTAACAGCGCGGTTGGGTGGGTCGGCTATTCCTATCGCACCCCCGATGTGGGCACGCTCACCGGCGAACGCACTGGTGAAGAAGGTCGCGCAGAACTCATCCGTGCGCTGACTGAGCCAAGCGAGTACGATGATGTAGTATCACCCGTCTTTGCCGATACTGCCAGCATCCCAGCCATGCCCTGGAAGGATGCACCAACCCAAGGGCATCTGCGCGGGATCGTACAGGATCGCGATGGCACAGCAGTGGATCAAATGCAGGTGCAAATTTATGCACTTCCTGAACGAGAGCTTGTTGATACACGCATAACCGATGGCTCTGGGTGGTTTGGTTTCGTTGATCTTGAACCAGGACGTTATCTGGTTCGGGTGGCAGAAAAGGAATCGGCCAGAGGTGGTACAGCCTTCGTTCAGATTGAGGCAGGCGCACTTGCCTCGGTCGAATTGAGCGCGTTTCAAGGACGTTAATGTATGGTTACCCATCTTGAGCAAGAAATAGCTAGTCAGCCTGACATCATCGCACAGGTACTCGACAAAGAGCTATCGCGTGTGGTGCAGATCGTCACCAAACTACGCACCTTTTCGTATGCGATGATTGCTGCACGCGGCACGTCTGACCATGCCGCAACCTATGCGACCTATATCTGGCCGGTGCTTACAGGGTACCCTGTGGCACTGGCCACACCATCGCTGTACACGTTGTACGGTGCACCACCACGCCTGAACGATGCCCTTGTGATTGGTGTCTCGCAGTCCGGTCAATCGCCAGATGTTTACTCTGTCGTTGAAGAGGGGCGGCGCCAGAAACGACCGACACTGGCGATCACCAACGACGCCAACTCGCCACTAGCCCAGGCCGCCGACGAGGTGATAGAGCTGCATGCGGGAGAAGAACGCAGCGTGGCAGCTACCAAAACCTACACGGCTCAACTCACGATCATGGCATTGTTGGCGGCGGCGTGGAGCGGTCAGCAACAGTACCTCGATGATCTGCAACGCTTACCGGACATGCTTGCCAGAACCCTTGCAGACACCGATGCAATTGCATCACGAGCCGAGCGGTATAGTTTTATGGATCAGTGTGTCGTGATAGGGCGTGGCTATAACTATGCAACCGCTTTTGAAGTTGCCCTTAAGATCAAAGAACTAACGTATGTGTTGACCCACGCCTACTCATCGGCAGACTTTCGCCATGGTCCCATCGCAACAGTATCCGAGGGATCTGCCGCGATGTTGATTATGCCAAGAGGTGTTGCTTTTGACGATATGCTCAATCTGGTGCACGAGCTAAAACAGCGTGGTGCCGAGTTGTTGATCATCAGTGATGATGAGCAGACGAAAGACTATGCAACGACCTGGCTCCCAATCGGACCGGACGTGCCAGAGTGGATCAGCCCGCTCGTATCGATTGTACCGGGGCAAATCTTTGCATTGCATCTGGCTAAGGCCAAGGGATTTGATCCCGATCAGCCACGTGGGTTGAATAAAGTGACACGAACGTTTTAAGAAGCCTTTTGGAGCTACACGCTGGAGGCACACACGGAAGGACAAGGCAGCATGCCTCTCACATTGCAAGGCGCACGACTCGTCGATGCCTGGGGCGATCACCCGCATAGCCATATCACGCTGTGCAATACACACATCAGCGCTATTGGTGCCACACCACCACATACGGGTGCTATCATCGATGCCAGTGATGCCATTATTATGCCGGGGTTTATCGACATTCACACCCATGGTGGTGGCTCATTTAATCTGCACACCAGCGATATCGACGAAATTCACGCCTATGCTCGTTGGGTCCCCTCGACCGGTACCACGGCCTTTCTAGCTTGCGTGGTTGGAATACCACACGAGATGCCTGTCGTGCAACTGCGTGCTGCAACAATGGCCATTCAACATGGCGAGTTGGGTGCTGAAGCAGTAGGGATTCATCTTGAAGGGCCGTATATCAATGTGAAGCGGCGTGGCGCCCATGAGCCCTCCTGGATGCGGATACCCAGCGAAACGGAGACAAAGCAGATTCTGGCTTTGACTGCGGGACACCTGGTACTGGTCACGCTGGCACCAGAACTCCCTCAGGCAGAGGCGATGATTCAGCGGCTACGGGCGGCAGGTGTCACGGTCAGTATGGGACACACCGATGTTGACTATGAAGGGGCACACCAAGCGATTGCGCTGGGGATCACGCATGCAACTCACTGTTTTAATGCCATGCCGCCGATACATCATCGCACACCTGGGCCGCTCGGTGCCATTGTAGAGTCACCACAGGTTTATGGCGAACTCATTGCCGACGGCCACCATGTCCATCCGGCAGCTATGCGTCTCCTGATGCGAGCAATTGGCCCTGAACGTACTATTATTATTACGGATGCGTTGGCAGGAGCAGGTATACCCAACGCCGAATTTTTGTTTGCAGATCGCACGGCACACGTCACAGACGGTGTTGCACGGCTACCAGATGGTACAATCACCGGAAGTGTTTTGACGATGGATCAGGCCCTACGCAACCTGATGGCCTGGTTTAATCTGACCTTGTCTGACGCTGTGCGAATGATGACATACAATCCAGCAGTTGCCGCACGTGTTGCACATCGCAAAGGTCTTCTGCAACCGGGATATGATGCTGATCTGGCAATCTTTGATACCGATTTCCAACTCCAGGCAACGTTTTGTCGTGGTATGTTGCTGTATGCCACAGATGCCTGGCAAAAACGACTCGAACGTTGTATTGCAACATCATCTAATACAGGATAACAAGCTATGCATATTATTGGTCTTATGTCTGGCACCTCACTCGACGCCATTGATGCGGCACTGATTGAAGTAACTCATCAACACGATGTCCTGTATGTCACGACACACGCGTTTGTGATGCACCCCTTCGAGCAACGGTTGCGTGACCGTATCTATGACTTATTACCACCAAATCGGGGCTCAACGGTGAAAGTTAGCGAAGTAGACATGTTGTTGGGAGAAGCCTTTGCCACAGCAGCAATGGATGCAGCCCATGCAGCTAATATCCCTATCGCCGATGTCGATCTCATCGCGTCACATGGGCAGACTGTGTATCATCAGATTGGCACAAATGGGGTCAATACCTCACTGCAATTGGCCAATCCGGCAGTCATTGCTGAATGGACCGGACGCACAGTCGTCGCAGATTTTCGGCCTGCTGACATCGCTGCTGGTGGTCACGGTGCGCCGCTGGTGCCCTATCTTGACACACTGTTGTTTCGTAAGCCAGATCGATTCCGTGCAGCACAAAACATTGGTGGGATAAGCAATGTGACGTATCTGCCACCTATTGGCGATGTGATTGCCTTCGATACAGGTCCAGGCAATGTGCTTATTGATGAAACAATGCGTCTCATTACTAATGGCAGAATCTCTCTTGATCAGGATGGTCACATGGCGGCACAAGGCATGGTTGATGAGACTCTCTTACACACATGGCTTTCCCATCCCTATTTCTTTCAACCGCCACCCAAATCTGCCGGACGTGAGCAATGGGGAACAGCAGAAGCCAGTTATTATGTCAAACAAGGCCGAGCGCGTGGCCTGTCTGATGCTGATATCATTGCCACTCTCACCGCTTTTACGGCCCATAGCATTGCGTTGTCATACCAAAACTATCTGGGGGATATTGATGAAGTGATCGTGAGTGGCGGCGGTGCACGAAACCAGACTCTGCTGCATATGCTACAGGATGCATTACTCAACATTCCTGTTTATCCTGTCGACCACTTTAGTATGAATGCTGAAGCCAAGGAAGCTATCGCTTTTGCGCTGATGGGCTACGCCACTATCCATGGCTGGCCAAACAACATCCCTTCTGTTACCGGGGCAACACATCCCGTTGTGATGGGTAATATCACCCCTGGATCAAACTACCACGTATTGACACAACAAGCCACTGCCGTTACAACAGCTCCACCCACATACGTACGATTGCTGTAATCTATTAGTCATCTGACGATCTGTACGGGAGATCGCGATTCCTATACACTGTAGGTAACAAACACGCGAGCAAGTATGCTTGTCACAACCACGCTTGCGGTTATAGAACAAAACCATCGGAGCCATTCCGCAGTACAGTTCCCAACTAACGATCCCTCACGAAAGGGCGCACTTCCAACTCCGCGCTACAGTGAAGACCTCTCGACAAAATTGCAATCGGCTGTGCAATGCACATCTTACGATCAACGCTTCTTACAGGAACACAGCAAATGTCCTACCAGCATTATCTTCAGTGGAAATTAACCACCAACATAGGTACACCCTACCTGTCAGTCATTGTTCCGACATACAACGATGAAACACGGATCGTTCCTACAATTGGCGCTATTGCTTCATACATTGCCAATCTTGGATTCGCCTGGGAACTTATTATTGTGGATGATAACTCCACCGATGAGACCGTGGCAGCCGTCGAAAACCTCGATCTGGCCAATGTACGCGTGATCCGTATGCCAGAACAGTGTGGTAAGAACGCTGCGGTACAGTGTGCGATGGCAGATGCACGCGGAACTTATGTGTTACTAACAGATGCGGGACACGCAACACCTATTGAAGAGCTTGAAAAACTCCTGAGCAAGCTGGAAAACGAACCCTTTGATCTGGTTGTTGGTTCGCGAACCATTGCAATACGAGGGAATAGCCGATCACTACTGCAACGCTGGGGACGACGTGGCATCCATAAACTCATACGACGTGTCTTTGACTTCGAAGTCCGCGACGCCTTCTGTGGCTTCCGACTGTTTACGCAGGAAGTAGGGCAAGCATTGTATGCACAACATATCTGTACAGACCACTTCTCCGACCTGGAGATCGTTTACCTCGCTACGCGACTAGGCTATCGGATCGCCGAAGTTCCTGTGACTTGGATCCACACCTCCAGAGCCACACCCTACCCGCAGGGCAACATCCGACAATACCTGGTCGGGTTACTCAAAATGAAGCAACACGAACGGCTCGGCAAATACCAGCTACCCCACCCCGTATCATCAAACGAACAGTTTGCTGCACAGACAACGCCAAACCATCACGCATAATACATAGAAACTGAGGTGAACCCTATGGTCTTTAAGACACGCTGTTATACCAATATGGTTGTTCTGGAACTAAATGGACGTTTCGATGCCCATGTGGCACCAATGGTCGCCGAATGGTTTGATCGCACCGCTACCACACCAACATCACATGTCACAGTTAATCTTGCTGGGGTACAGTTTATTGACTCAAGTGCACTGGCAACGTTAATCCAAGCAATGAAACGCTATCGCCAACAGCATGGTGATGTGTATCTGTGTAACCTCCAACAAACCGTCCGTATTATTTTTGAGCTTACTCAACTGGAAAAAGTCTTTACCATTTTCACCAGCGAAGAGGAAGCTACAGCAGCCATTTAGAGCAACCTGTTCTCATATCAACCTTCCCCTCAGATGACGTAGGAGCGCCCCTCATGTATACACTAGCCCTCCATTCACAACACCCTCGTCTTGCCACACTGGCTGAACAATGGATCGAAGCAGGTGCGCATACCTTTAGTATCTGGCATAATCACCAGATGCTCGCCTGTTGGTCTGCCCAAGTTCCCCTGGAACCAGCAACACTTATCGCACCAATTAAGGTTGATGGGCAGACTATCGCGACATTACAGGTTGGTGGGCTCAATGGTACACCCTCACAACAACGTCTGGAGGGCGATGCAAGACTCATTGCCCACATCCTCAAGCTTGAGCAAGAAGTGCAGCAACTAGCCACGGAACTCACAAATGTTCAGGATCAGATGGTAGCGCTGTGTGATTTGGCCCAATCGACTCACAGCCACATGGGAGTTAGTGCAACCCTCCAGATACTTGCACACGAGATCGCCCGCCTCGCCCCAGCAGAAAATGTGGCCCTTATCTTTGAGTCGCAAATTGCTTGCCACCCCGAACCCTCGATTGAGACAGACATATTACTCGATTATTTTCGATTGGTGCTGGCAACAGGTCGTGAATTTGTCTGGCGAACAACAGATGGTATGTCGCTCCCAACAGGTATCCATAGTCTCTCGCTCCTTCCTATCTTGGTTCAGGGGGAAATCAAAGCCGGTTTAGCCCTCATCAATCAGGCTGACACAGATACGAAAAAGAGTGATTTGAGTCTCTTGAAAGCTATTGCAAAACAGGCTGGTATTCAGCTCGAACATGCTTTGTTGTATCAAGATATGTTGACCCAAACCCGCTTGCAGACAGAAATGGATATGGCACGGAAGGTACAACTCCAGTTGTTGCCACAGACTCCTCCAAAGATATATGGCCTCGATATCGCTGCTACTGCACAGCCAGCTTCTCTCATTGGTGGCGACTTCTACGACTTTATTCCTCGTACAGATCGACCAACAACATTTACCCTTGGTGATGTTGCGGGAAAGGGTATGCCTGCCGCGCTTATTATGGGTATGTTGCACTCGATTGTGCAACGCGCCGCACGCTTTATGCCATCACCTACTCCCGCAGCCATTGTGCAGCGGGCAAACGAAGATCTGTATGACGATTTCACACAATTGGGAACCTTTGCAACCACATTTATCGGTCAATACGATACTGAGACAGGCATTCTTCACTATGCCAATGCAGGCCATGCACCGGTCATTTTTTGCCCAGCCGGTGGCAAGGCGCACCTCATTGGTGCCGATGGACCACCAATCGGTGTTATGCCAACAAGCTCAAGCAGTAATCATCAACTTTCTCTTGGCCCTGACGATCTGTTAGTTGTGGCAACAGATGGCTTTAGTGAGGCAATGAACGACTCAGAAGAGGCCTTCGGTAATGCGCGCTTGCTCCAACTCATCGAAGAATCAGCACATCTCTCCGCTTCAGAGATCGCAAAGCAGCTGTTTCAGACCATTGCAGACTTCTCCATGGGACATGCGCAATGTGATGATCAAACCCTGATCGTGCTAAAAGGAGTACATCATGGCAACTGATACTGTTATTCAACTCCAGCTACCTGCTGCATATCATCATCTTAGTATGCTTGAAACACCCATTAACACGCTGCTCAATCAGGTGGAGCAACTCCCAGACCGAACAATAGTAGCTTATAATATTCGACTCGCACTTCATGAGGTTTGTACCAATATCGTTGATCACGCCTACAAGGACGTGCCAGAAGGACAGATCAGGCTCACTCTTACCTTCAAAGCAGATACTGCCTGTTTTGTAGCAGAAACATGTGACACTGGCCGTGCCTTTGATCCGTCTCAGGTGCCACAACCAGATCTGAGTGAGCCATGGGTCCGTGGATATGGACTGTTTCTTGTGCACAGTTTGATGGATGAAGTCAGCTACACTTGTCTTCCTGAGGGCAATCACTGGCGACTCGTCAAACATGTAGCAGTAACAGAAGGTGCGAGGGATCATTACGGCGATCATCAATTATGTCGTTAGCACAATTCTCTTGCCAGTCAGTTCGTGCCTTGTTATCATACCTTCATGATTTCCACACGAAGGATTTGATAAATGACCGCATAGACTGAACAATGGATCACTACAGAAGATTATTTCGTTCTCGATCAGCAAAGTGTCTCAAAGCTTGCATATTACGATGGAGTCACTGTGGCACAGGCTGGATCAACAGCACGTCATAATCTGATTGTCACCAATCTTATCGGTCATTTATACCCACAAACTCAGCAAAACGACTGTCGTATTTTCCCTAGCGATATGCGCGTACAGGCCATTGATCAACGTGTCTACACGTACCCTGATCTGACGATTGTCTGTGGCACACCGGAATATAGAGAACCAAATGAGATGACCCTTATTAACCCCACTGTTATTGTTGAGATTCTTTCACCATCTACCGAAACACATGATCGCAAAGAAAAGTTTCTCTACTATCGCTCGATCACCTCGCTCCAGGAATATATTCTTATTGCCCAACATACCCCCTATGTACAGCGCTATACACGTCAGACACCTCACTTCTGGCATATCCATCTCGCCGACACGATTGCCGATCAAAATACATTAGAAACAATTGGATGCACACTACGACTGCAAGATATCTATACAGGTATTAATTTTGCGGATTTGTAGTGTATTTCTGGAAATTGGCCAGATAAATCCTGTTAATAGAGAACCATTTATCAGGTAGTTCCGTAGATTGAGTGTATAGTCTTATGGTAAAAAAGTAGTAATAAGCAGCTACTTTTAGTACTTGTCACACCTAGGACTATATGGTATATTGTTTTTATAAAATGGTAATGTCTATGAGGTATTTAGAACCTTTTATGACGTTTGTCCGTATGAACAAAGTATAGGAATACAATCCCCTAGTTAGTTGATGACACCAGCCTGTCTGTGTAAAAAGTGTCGGATTGCTGGCTGTGCCAAAGCTGTACAAGTCCGACAAGCTGATGCCATCACTGTTTTTATTGCACAAT
>JBCDFA010000155.1:0-16394 GCA_039178835.1 Chloroflexota bacterium | reverse complement strand
TTAATTAGTAATTAACATTAATTTATCACTTTCTATGCAAATGGTCAATAGTATATATTATACAAAAAGATATAAGTAAAAGAATATGGTGATAAAGGCTCTTGATAGTTTGTTTCTTGTAGGATATAACAAAATAGATTTTAGGGTTTAATGCTATTATCAGAAGTAGACACAATTGTTTTTGATATCATTGTTATTTAAGGCAGACTCTCTCAGTGTTGTTCTTAGGTTGAGGGAAGAGTGAAGAACTGCGCGATAGGTCCACGCAGTTCTTGCCCCTACACAAGGGCTCAAAAGCTATAATCGTATAAGCTCTTTGCTCCGCTACCAAAGTATGGGGAGAAGACCTCATTGGGGTAGACACTTGGTATTCCGAAACTCACATTCCCATTTAGTTCATCGTTACGAATGATGTAAGGACCACCGCTAGAACCTTGTGTCATAGGGCAGTCAATGCTATATGGATTGGGGTTTCCACTCAGCGTTCGTTTGAGAGGATTGCTGCAAAAGATCATGCGCTCGCCTCCACCGATATTGCCAGGATAACCTACCGCAAGGAAGTCTTGGCTATAGGATTGATTAAAAGCAAAACCGAGTGTTCCGGTACATCCGGTATTAGGGTTGCTAATACTACCTTTGGCGTAATCTTGATCATTACTTCCACTGTTGAACCAAGCACTAGAGGTGACTACGTCGGCGATCTCCCACTGTCCACAGGGTGCGCTCCCGTTACGGTATTGTGGTACAAAGACAAAGTCTGAAAACCATCCGCTAGAACTGCCATTACCAGCGTGTACACAATGTCCGGCAGTCCAGATTTCATTACTTTTGATGACAGCGGCAGAACAAGATGCTGAACCTTGGGGTGTAACGAAGAAGAGTTTGCCTATAGCGCTGAAAGGGTAGCTACTGTACGAGTCAACTTCGCCACTCGCAAACAACCCAATATTGTCTGCTGACAGATCAGTGGGTGGGGTTCCCGGAATACTCCCTGCTGGACCATCTGGTAGAGATACATCAGTTGTTACATCTGGTAATCCAGTAGTTATCTCTGGGAAGGTTGTCTCTGCCACCATTGGGGGAGTCATGGGTTTCGCATTTTCCATTTCCTCAACGGTCCATTCGTGGGCCGTTGCTATGGTCACACCACTATCGGACGCTGCGATAACCCCTTCGTTGTTGGCATCAGGGCGTTCTTTACCAGTGGCGTTGGCGTTACTTGCAAGACCAAGCGAGAGAACCAAGATGATGGCAAACACAAATGAACGAATTGTGGATGTATGACGCATAGGGTATGTCTCTCCTAGTTTACATAACATAGAGTCTTTACAGTGTAAAATCGGTCCAGCCGTCACAGCGAACAGTATTCTGTGGGATCTACCCATGAAGATAGTATGCTCTCGATGTGTTTGTTACCCCCTTTGTTCCCATGTGTTCGATAGCATAACAGGTGAAAGTAGCTACTTTGGTGGGCTTCAAAAAATAACTACTTATATATGTTTTCCAGAACATAACCGCTTCTATACATACATGGTATATTATTCATATCTTAAGTACTGATTAATAGTAATTTATCATTCTATGTAAGAATAGTCAATAGTATATATTGTATAAATGATCAACAAATAAAGAGACACTTTAAACAAGTCTTGTGTCAGATTTTGTATAGAAGAAATCTGACAGGATACATCTCTATCGCGGTTATTTCAGGATGCTGTGTGCCATTGTCAAACCATCTATTTAAGATGATGCTATGATTCAGATGATGTCAATCCTCTTCTCTTTTCATCTGTCACATCTGTCATAAGTTAAATTTGTGGTGCGTGCTGCACTGCAGATTTTAACTTTATTTGGCCTCAGCAACATATTGAAAATAGTTGAATCGGGAACTTTTTTTCACTTTATTCGTTTATATAGGAACCATACTTTATATTTGCATGAGAAATGTGTGAATCATCAGGAGTATACAATGTTTCGTGTGTCTACCTATTCCCTTAATTGTCTCTTATTTGCAGTTCTATTAATAGGTTGCGGGAGTCAACCATCTGCTCAAGTGAATATGGATGTCTCTCCGCCTGTGACTGTTGCAACACCAACTCCTTCAGATCAATCTTTGGAACCACTTGTCACGCCAACAGGAGAAAGCAGTATGAATACAGATGATGCAATGGAATCGAACAACGATAGTTCGAACACATCCCCTCAAAATGACTCGGGTATGATTCCTGGTTCACCGCCCAGTGCGCCTCCGCCAGAAACTGTTAAAGATGAGACAGAAGATGTGGTGTCACGTCAGCCTACCGAATGGCTTACCTATACTGATTCATCATTTGGTTTCTCTATTGAGTATCCAGATACATATGTGATTATTGAAGCAGCAGACACTTCATCTCAAACAACGACAGCAACACAAAATATTCATTTTCAGGATGCTCTGCTTGCCCAAAGTGAGACTGCTAACTTGCAGCCGCCTCAATTTGCTATTGATGTGTTTGATCCACCAGCTGACGTATCATTTGAACAATGGATCGATAATGATGTCATATTTTCTGGTAGCACACGTGACTCCACAGACATTGGGGGGCGTCAAGGCTATGTAGTGACTCTATCCATCCAGCTAGCACCGAATCAGTTTTATTATGTTGCCGGAGATGATTACTATTACAAGCTTACACCGTTGGGGATACATGGAGAGAGAATGTTGCAATCTTTTACAATAGGTACTTAGCAGTCTCACAGAACATACCGAAATGATTTTGTTTACAAATGTATTTATATAGTCACTATTAGTTCAGCAGTATGGATATACTGCTATATTGGTTGTAGTCGAACTATAGACGATCAATGCTGTATGTATTTGGTCGATATTGTTATGGAGCGTTAAAGTAGTGATTTATGCACCTAGTCACTATGGTTGTTAATCCAGTTAGAAAGGGCATCGCGGACCGCCAGTGCGGTTGATGCTGTTTGTTCTGGAGTGTCGGGATGATTTTCGATGCGACCCTGAAACCGTGCACCAACTTGCCAGATGAAGGCAGCATAATCTGTCCCATTGACAGTAAAACGATAGATGCGTCCTTTACGTTGTGTGTGTCCTTGTCGTTTCATATCATTTTATCCTTTCTTTTTCGTCCCATGTGTACACGAAAGAATATAGGTGTCGGATATAGACATACATATAAGTAACAACCGTCACTTGTACAAGTGACGGTTGTTTGCTTTCGAGAAATGTATCTCGTAGTTGCCTAAAAGCGCCCACGGGGTGGTCCACGACGATCACGTCCACCACCACCGCCGCCGCCGCCGCTGCGTGCTTTGTCCTCCGCGCGATTGACACGAACCTGACGGCCATTGATATCACGACCATTAACCGCATCGATTACTGCGTCGGCATTCTCTGTTTCAATCTCTACAAAGCCAAAACCCCGTGATCGACCTGTATCACGATCAGTAATGACCCGTGCGCTCTGGACTTCACCATGATCGGCGAAGGCATCCTCCAATGTGGTATCGTTCACACTCCACGCTAAATTGCCGACGAACAACTTGACAAGCATTCTAATCCTCCTGGGCCAATGAGACATGGCCGCAAACCGGGCATGACCATGATAGCCGGATCATGCCAATAAAAAACTCAAGATCCGATGCGCCTGATAGTCTGTTCCCATGACTTCCTACTGCGCGCGAACAGACAACATACATGACTTCAGCGTAAAGGGCAGGCTCAGTACACGTGCAGCGCAGGTGAAGACCGAGGAGCACCAAGACACAACGCGGAGTCAGAATACGTTGATAGACATGTGTAGTATACCATAAATATACTATAGTACTATGTCTGTATACAAATCTACCCTACCTTATACAAACATATGGCTGGGTATCTACGTAGTATGATCACTATCGTGGGTTAAATGCAACAAATGGGATTTTTTCTGCAAAAACCCGATAATCTTCATCTGTACCGTTCAGTGGCTGGTCAATCAGTCTTTTGGCTAAATTACGAAAAATATGAGGATGATCCAGCGCATATCTGTAAGCTTCCTGTTGGGCCCGTTCACTATCTAATGGTGTGGCAATAGCCTCAAAGCGCCGTCTCCCGATTATAATCAATACATGTGGCGTATGGTGTATATTCTGTATCCAATCAGATTGTTCACCCCATCCCGACGCAACAATATACATGTTGGTCTCTTTATCATGTCGCACCACTTCCAGTACAGTTTGTCTTGTCAAACGACTTTTGCGGCCAATATGGTTTAGCAAGAGAAAGCGATTGCCCAACAACCATCCAAGGCCTGTGCGATACAGCCAGATCGGCGCACGCAACATCAAGCGACGGAACCATTTTTGTGGACGTTTTATCATGGTGACTTCCTCAATCCGTCAAAGAGCAACCGAATTGATCGCTCTGGTTGTGTGTGCCAATCAATATGTTCTGCATCAATGACCCATAACAATAATAAACCCTCGTATATCGCCACAATGGTTGTCGCAGTGTCTTCTGCATTGACAGGACGTAGTTCTTGTCTGTCAATCCCTTGTTGGATGATTGTTTGCAAAATAGTGCGGTAGGCTACGAGATATTCCTTTAAAAAGATACGAACAGTTTCCTGCCGTGATGCAACAGCATAAAACTCAAAGGTGATCGGCACCAAACGTGCTATTTCGGTGAAATCGGCAGCCACATGGCGACTCAACCCAAGGATACGCTCGATGACTGAACCAGTCGTCTGTTGAGTACTCTGGAGTTTGATCAACTCTTCATCAAAGATCCGTCGTAACAATGCGGTGATAATATCGTCTTTGCTCTTGAAATACCAGTACAGGGCACCTTTGCTCAAACCAGACTCTGTCACAATATCGTCCATACGTGCCTGGTAGAACCCCTGACGGGCAAAGACAATTGCTGCCGCATCAAGTATCTGATTTTTGCGGGTTTCGCTGACATCTGGTCGTGGAGACATAGGTTTTCCTCTGGAACTGACTGGTCGGTCTATCTTAAAGAATGCAATGTCGATTGTCAATATGACAATGTATTTATAGCTTCCTCGAAAGGTTGCATTTACTCCTTTCAGAAACAGTGACAGTTTTCGCCTCGTGAACGGTGGTGCCACATTTAATGGTGGAACAGATAGCTCTCTTTACACGCCAGTGTACTTACCTGATGGTGCAACGATCACAAGTGTTGAGTTCGTTCTTCGTGATATATCAGGCACTATCGATGTGAGTGCACGTCTTCAACGTAAAGCCCCTGATGCTACTTTATCAGAACCATCGATGGCATCGGTCACAAGTAGTGGCAGCAGCGGTGAGTAAACCATACGTTCCTCCGCCGTCCAGGTGCTCGCGCTGGCCATCATCCTGAGTGTGGTCAGTGTCTACCCTGCCGACGATAGCCCCGCACTCATTTTGTGGGTCGTTGGGGCTGGTGGGAATACTAGCATTGGGGGAGACTACACGCTCAATAGTACATCTGGCCATCTGGCGGTTGGTGTCAGCACGGGTGGCCCATACACCTTGAACGTCGTTTTCTGGCAACCCAATACAGATAGTGGCAGTATCCATACCCCCTGATATAACGTTAACACCTTCTCCTCACGCGTACTATGTGTTGGTGCGCGTGTTTGGTTTTCCACCTCGATGACCTGTTTTTGTTCTGGACTTTAGTGTGATGTCTCAACTGCACAAATCTCTCTTGACAACTATACCGTCCAGACGGTATACTTATCGCAAGTAATGAAAGGTGTAAAGGTATGCCAGCTACTAAATCAGCCACAGATACACGTCGTGGAATACTACATGCAGCCAGTCAGGTTATAAAAGAGCACAGCGCTATGTCGCTTACGCTCGATGCTGTGTCACGTACTGCTGGTATTAGTAAAGGTGGATTGCTCTATCACTTTCCGAACAAGGAGGCATTGATCGAGGGGATGTTGCGGCAGTACTTCAGTGATTTTGATACGCGACTTAAAGAACTACTTGAACAAGAACAGAATGATACTCCGGGCCGCTGGCTACGTGCGTATGTCAAAGCCTGCTTCAGCGAACCGCCATCAGATGTGTCGCTTATTACAGCTGGGTTGGCGGCTGTAGCCAGCACTCCTCGATTGCTACACATTGCACACGAGGAGTACGCGATCTGGCGTCAACGTGCAGTGGAAGATGGGATTACATCTCAAACTGCGATGCTGGTTATGCAAGCAACCGATGGTGTCTGGTTTTCTGAAACTTTTGGTCTGCAAATATATGATGCTGCATTGCGTTTAGAGATGATGGAACTGCTACTGCAACTCATAAAAGAAAATCGCTCATAATCTTGGAGTTACTTGATGAGTATCTGGGACTATTTCATACGGGCATTTGGTGCCTGGTTTGTAGGTTTTTTTCCACTAGCAGAAATCTATGTTGCGGTCCCCGCCGCAATGGCTGCTGGCCTTGATGATATATCGGTGGTCTTCTGGACAGTATTTGGAAATTACACTCCGGTCCTGTTGATTCATTTTTTCTACGAGCAACTACTTCGGATCGATAAGATTCGCAACTGGCTTGAACGACTTGTTTCAGCGAAAGCCGAGGCACAAATTAATAAACATGGCCCCTGGTTTGTTGTATTAATTACCCCCTGGACTGGCGTGTGGGTCATGGCAGTCACTGCGAAAGTGTTGAAGATGAATCCCCTCATCTTTCTCCTTACCTCTTTTGTCAGTGTACTTATCTATGCCATTGCTATTGTCGTTATGATACATTTGGGAATTGATGCTTTTTCTACATAATATACGAGGGTATCATGCATATCTGGTTGCTTCTGTCTCTAGCCATCGTTAGCGAAATCATTGCCACGTCGGCAATGAAGGCATCTGATGGCTTTGCACGACCTGGGCCTGTCGCTATTATGATCATTGGCTATGGTCTGGCCTTCTATCTCATCGGCAGGGTGTTAGAGTATCTTCCTGTAGGGAATGTCTATGCTATTTGGTCTGGCGTAGGAACGGCTGGGGTCGCTTTGGTGGGGGTATGGCTTTTTAATGAGTCGTTAAATATGCCACGTATTTTTGGCATCGTGCTCATCATTGCTGGAGTGGTCATTCTCAATATGTTTTCAAACAACCCAATATAAGCTGCTTTACTACAGCCTGCATACGACATCATATATGACTGTGGAGAGCATCCAGAACAATTTCTTGTGAGAAGAGCAGATATGTCACAACTCATTGATCAAGCGTATCTCCGGTCGGCCCAGTATCACAACAATACCCGTTTACAGACTCGCATTCAATTCCACAAACGGTTCAGTGTTACGCAGTATGATCTGTTATTGTGGATTTTTGATCGCTTTCGTATTCCATCTCCAGGTTGTGTGTTGGAGGTGGGATGCGGATCAGGCGATTTGTGGTATACCAACCAACAGTGTATTCCATCTGGATGGGAGCTTACGTTATCGGATTTTTCTGTTGGTATGCTCAGACAGGCGCAGCAACAGCTTTCCAACGTTTTGCACCATATGCGATTTATGGTGGTCGATGCACAGACGATTCCGTTTGCAGATACCATGTTTGATGTGGTGATTGCAAACTCTATGCTCTATCATGTACCGGATCGAGCCAAAGCGTTGGCGGAGATACACCGTGTGCTCAAACCAGCCGGTCGTCTGTATGCCGCAACAGTTGGTGAAGCACATCTCTGGGAGCTTTCTGAACTGCTGGGTCAGGTTGACCCATCCCTGTCGTTCTGGGGGAGCCAACCAGCAATCTCGTTTACCCTCGACAATGGGCGGCAGCAGTTGACCCCTTGGTTTTCTGATGTGACATGCTCGCGCTACGATGATGCATTGGTGGTGACAGAAATCGAACCACTGATCACATTTCTTGAATCTTTTGCTCCTCTGAACGAATCGCAGCGTTTGGATTTGATACGTGCGGTAGAAGATGAGTTTGTGAGACAAAAAGGTGTTTTACACATTACGAAAGATATGGGGATGTTCGAGGCAGTAAAATAGATAAAGTGGAATGTGTAGAAAGGAAAAGGCGTAGCACTGTATAATCACTGCCACGCCTTCGTTTTTACTGATTAACTGACTGGGTCGGTTCCTCTGAAACACGCACAACTACTTTTCCAAGATAGTGGCTGTTGAGTAAATTATCGATTACTTGTGGAACTTGCTCAATGCCATCAACAACAGTCAGTCCTACTTTAATCTTTCCGGTTTCAACCCAATCGTGAATCTGCGCGAATGCTTCAGGATAACGATCAAGATAATTGAGCACGATGTATCCATAAATAGTGATACTTTTGTGGACGGCTTGCATAAGTTGGTAGATGGCTGATGATTCTCTGTTTTGAGTGGTATTGTAGGTCGAAACCATACCAGACAGTGCAATTCGTGCACCCTTATTCGCGTGTAGTAAAATGGTATCAAGTGTTGACCCACCTACATTGTCGAAATAAGCATCAACGCCATCAGGGCAGGTAGCGTGTAGCTGTTCGTCAAGATTCTGGGTTTTGTAATTGATCGCTGCTGCCAACCCTAAATCCTCAGTCAACCAGCGACATCGCTCATCGCTACCGGCAATACCCACAACACGACAGCCATAGATGTTGCCAATCTGTACAGCAATCGATCCAACACCACCTGCAGCTGATGAGACGACTAATGTTTCGTCCTTTTGCGGATTCAGCAATTCTACTCCAAAATAGGCTGTGGTCCCGATATGTCCATATAAAGCATAATACTTATCTAAAGGGAAGCCTGGCGGGATCTTCGCAATATCATTGCCATCTGATAGATTATATTCAGCTAAACGAAGAATACCTGCTACGACATCACCTTTCTCAAATGATGGGTGATGGGACTCTTCTATCACACCAACAACACTGCCCCACAATTGATCCCCCAAGGGACGGGGGGGAAGGTAAGGCACTGCATCCTCATCCATCCATACGCGATAGGCGGGATCGATTGAGAAGTAAATGCTGCGCACTAATACTTGCCCATCACCAATAGCTGATAGCGGTACATCCTGTAGATCCACATCATCTTGTTGAAACACTCCCTGCGGTCGCTTGGCAAGAACCCAACTTCGATTGTGCATACACTTCTCCTTAGTGCTTAACGACTTCATTACGGACACTCAATGCAGTTGCGATACCACGCTGTAACGTACTCTGGGTGATAATCCCACTGAGGTCTGCCCCAAGTTCAATGAGTGTTTGGGCAATTTGTGGTTGAATACCGGTCAGCATCACACGTGAGCCAAGAAGACGGACAGCCTGTGCAGCATGGACTAAGACTTGTGCTATTTGTGTATCAACATCACGGACACCAGTAATATCAATAATGACCAAGTAAGCTTGATGTTCGGCGACACCGCTTAGTAAGGTTTCTAAGATACGTTGAGCACGATCACTATTCATGATTCCTATGAGAGGCATTACGACAACCCCTTCAATAATAGGAATAAGAGGAGTGGAAAGCTCACGAATAGCATCGCGTTGAGCGTTGATAACGCGTTCTTGAAGTGTAACCTGTTCGTTTCGAGCTTCCTTAAGTGAAGTTATGTCTTGAACAGCACCAAGGTACTCAATAACTTGACCTGAAGTATCACGTGTAAAGGGAACTATCCGATCTTGAAACCAGAGCCACATACCGTTTGGTCCTCGTACACGATATTCAATTTCAAGAATCTCTCCATCAGCTAATTGAATAATCTGGGCTTGCCACTGGGCTAATTGTGTCAGATCGTCTGGATGAAGTACACTCGGCAAAAATGCATCACCTGCTGCTCGCATCTCTGACTGTGAATAACCAAGTAGTTCTGCAAGGTCCGCATTGGACCAGACGTTACTTTGCTCAACAACATTGTAGACATAAATGTATGAAGCGACACTGTTCAGTAGTCTTTCGGTCCACTTGTTTTGAGTGACATCTTCGACTGATCCCACAACCTGCACAACTTGACCTTCTTTGTTGCGTGCGAAAGGGGTTTCGCGGCTACGAAGCCAGTGCCAGTTTCCATCTTTGTGCCGCATGCGATAGGTATTTTCATGTACGACACCGTCAGGGGACTCGGCCATACGTACAAAATGGGCTTCTGTTTCTGCCAGATCATCAGGATGAATCAGATCAGTGGTGCTGTCTAGTTCGCGAACTTCTTGGGGTGTATAGCCCAGAAGGCTGATAATTTCATTAGTGGCAAAGATATTTTGTCTATTGACGATATCGTGAATGTAGACAAGTTGCGGTAACTTGCGGAGAATGGTTTCAGCAAAGTTTTCTGTTTCGGTCACATTGGTTCTCCTCAAAACATGCACACAAACGGTTGGTAGCATCAAAGGCAGGCTAAACAGAAAATTGTTTAGGAGCCACCTGCATACAATGCAAAAATGACACTCGTACCTCATACCAACGTATACAGTTGTGTATCATAAAGTTACTCAGTACTGCTCAAGGAAAACAATTCTCTTACATTACGATGAACTATCGTACTATGTTAACGAAGTGTCATGTGTGTCGTGTGGCAAATAGGAATACATAAGACAATCGAACACACTATCCTAAAGTACGATGACCAGTCGGGGGTCATGCACCACATCAAATGAATGTATTAATGACCGAACATGGGCCATGGGTGCACAAACTTTACTAATGTGTAGTATACCATAATTCCCTCCAGCATTTTGCACAAAGAATTATATTTGACTTGTACATTGTGTCTGTTCAAATATGCAAGTATTGATTTTATGATATTGATGTGTGACGTTCACGGAGTGCAGACCACAAAAACAGAGGAACAGCTCTCATAATACGGCGCCAGCGCCAGGGCTGCGTGACTAAGCGATAGAGCCACTCCATGCCAATCTTCTGTACCCACAATGGTGCGCGTGGTGCCACACCGGCAATGAAATCAAAAGCGCCACCAACACCAATCAACACTGATGCATGTAAGGAGGAGCGGTTTCGTGCGATCCACAATTCCTGTGCTGGTGTTCCAAATGCCACAAGTAGGACGTCAGGTTGGGCCTGCTCAATGATGGTATGGATGTGTTGCTCTTCGTTGGGGTGTGGAGAGCCTGCGTAGCAGCCAACAATCTTTAATCCTGGAGTCGACTGTGTAAGGGTAGCCGCTGCCTGTTCAGCAACACCCGGTGCAGCACCAAGCAAGAAGATAGACCATCCTCTCTGGGCAGCTTCTGCTGTTAGACGAGTCACCAGATCGACTCCAGTTACACGAGTTCGCAGCGGGGTTTGGCGCCAACGCGACACCAACATCAGTCCAAAACCATCTGGAGTGGCCAGGTCAGCTTGTGCCAGTGCTTTGCGGAAAGGCGCATTCTGTTGGGCTTCCATCACAAACTCAGGATTCACCGTTACAATATGGTGGGGGCGTCCCTCAGCAATGTAGCCCGCAATACGATCGATAACATCATCATACGTGACATCATCAATGCGTACGCCGCGAATGGTGATATGATGCATAGGTCTAGGTCTTTCTACCGATTGTGTAAACATTATTCTAAAATGATGCACCACGTCGGTCAAATCATTACTTTCCTACTTCTCCAGATACTTGTATAATACGGCAGAAATCGTGAAGCGACGCATCAATTGGTTATAGGCGTTGCGACCTGTGAAATGATAGCTGTATTACGTTATTGTATGAGGAGTTTGCATGTATCGCACCCACACCTGTGGTGAACTGAATGCTGAACATGCCGGACAAGAGGTACAACTTGCCGGTTGGGTTCATCGCCGCCGTGACCATGGACCGTTGATCTTTCTTGATTTGCGTGATCGTTATGGAATTACTCAGGTTGTTTTCGATTCAACCACTGCGCCAGAGGCCCATGCATGTGCGAGCCAGGCACGGAGTGAGTTTGTCTTACAGCTCCGTGGCCTCGTAAGTATGCGTCCAGAAGAATCCGCGAATCTGAACATTCCAACAGGCGCTATTGAAGTGCGTGCTGTTGCAGCAAACATTCTCAACGGTGCTCAAAATCCACCGCTATATATCAACAAGGAAGGCGGTGAAGAAGAGTCGCTCCGTCTCAAGTATCGCTATCTTGATCTGCGCCGCGAGCGTATGCAACGTAATCTGGTGCTGCGCCATCAGGTCATTAAGTTTATCCGTGACTTTCTCGACCGTGAAGCGTTTATCGAGATCGAGACACCGATCCTGATCAAATCAACTCCCGAAGGTGCCCGCGACTATCTGGTGCCGAGCCGCTTGCACCCAGGGGAATTCTATGCTCTCCCGCAATCGCCGCAGCAACTGAAGCAATTGTTGATGGTTGCGGGCTATGACAAATACTTTCAGATTGCTCGTTGTTTTCGTGACGAGGATCAGCGGGCTGATCGTCAGCCAGAGTTCACTCAGCTCGATATGGAAATGAGCTTTGTTGAGCAGGAAGATGTGCTCAAACTGATCGAGCGCCTCTTTACTGAACTAGTTCATGAAGTAACCCCGCATAAACGCCTGCCCACACCCTTCAAGCGTATGACCTATGCTGAAGCAATGGATCTGTACGGTTCAGATAAGCCGGATCTTCGCTATGGACTGGAGTTTGTCAATCTCAGCGATATCGTTGCACAGAGCCAGTTTGCTGTGTTTCAGAATGCGTTAGGTAAAGGTGGGCAGGTCAAAGGTCTACGGATACCCGGTGTCGGGAATTATTCACGCAAGCAGCTTGACGAAGTGGTTGCGCTGGCCAAACAGATGGGCGCAGGTGGACTCTTGTGGGCTTCACTGCAACAGGGTCTCACTCCAGATACTGTACGCTCCAGTTTTGGGAAACAGGTTACCCCCGAAGAAATGTCAGCCATTGTCTCGCGCATGGCAGGCGCCGAAGGCGATCTGCTTCTGATTGTTGCTGACACACCCGCAGTTGTTGCAGCAGTGTTAGATCGACTCCGCCGTGAGTTTGCCACCCGCCTGGATCTGGCCGACCCAGAGGTGTTATCGTTTGCGTGGATCGTCGATTTCCCGTTGGTCGATTGGAACGAGGATGAACAGCGTTGGGATGCCGTCCATCATCCGTTTACCGCGCCGATGGATGAAGATGTGTCCTTGATGGAGAGTGATCCAGGAAAGGTACGAGCCAAAGCATATGACCTTGTGTTAAACGGATACGAAGTTGGCGGTGGCTCTATTCGTATTCACCAACGTAATGTTCAGCAAAAGCTATTCGATCTGCTTGGCATCAGTCGCGAGGTGGCTCAGGCCCAATTTGGCCATATGTTAGAAGCCTTCGAATATGGTGCGCCCCCCCATGGTGGTATTGCACCAGGTATTGATCGTATAGTCATGTTGTTGGCAAATGAAAGCACGATCCGTGAAGTTATGGCCTTCCCAAAGACCCAGCAGGCATCGGATATTATGACGAGTGCGCCTTCTGCCGTGGATGGGCGGCAACTCAAAGAGCTACATATCGCGCTGACATCTGAGGCAGTCGAAGCAACCAAAGATGCACCACCAGCGCTTGATCCGCATGCGATTGTGCCGGAAGATCGCTAGCATCAATGTATGCCCCAACGGAACTATTGTGGTATGAGCGTCCATCTGGGCGCTCTTGATTTTACCGACAAGGCTCAGTCCAGCGCTCTGACGGCGGGATGGGCCAGTCCTAACAGTACCAGTCCAACCGTGAGCACACCACCGCCTATGAACACCGTTGCTGGCCCAATCAGTTCGGTAGCCCAGCCAGCGACCAGAAAGCCCACCGGCAGCAACAGATACGAGCCCAGCATATCGACGCTGACAACACGCCCCAGTTGCTCACGTGGGATCAATTCCTGAAGCGTATTGGTCCAGATAAGATTAAACACTGACATGGTGATACCATAGACAAACCCGATCATGACCACGCCAGCCACACCAATAGGCAGCCCAAAGGCGATAGTCATCACACCGCCAATGATGGATGCACCATAGGCCAGCCATCCACGACGACGCAATCGGGTCGCTCGGCCCACCCATATCGAGGTAAGCATCGCACCCAGCGCAGTTGCAGAGGCGATTAGACCAAGTACTTCTACACCAGCACTGAGGGTCTTCTCGACGAGAAAAGGGAGTGCGACACTAAAAGGGCCACTCTGAGCGACATTGACAAGCGAGAAAATCCCGATGCTGATCCATAACCATGGTGTACGTGTGATGGTCGCAAAACCTTCGCGCAGCCCATTCAGAATACTCATTGTACGTGAATCAGGATCGGGTGGTCGAGCCAGGTGCAGGAGTGGTAGGAGACAAAGGGTGGAAATCACAAACGTAACTGCGTCGAGCGCAAAAGCAAACGCGGTTCCCCCAAGCGCCACGATAGCCGCTGCAATCGCCGGTCCCGCGATACCGGCGATTCGTGCACTCAGCCCCGCCAGCGCATTGGCACTCAGCAGCATCTCACGGGGCACCAGTTCGGGAATTATGGCCTGAAACGCTGGCTGAAAAAAGGCATTCGCAAACCCAAAGAGTATGCTGGCCACATACACCTGCCAGATCTGCAATTGCTCGGTAAACGCCAGGATGACAACGGCTATGGTGACAATGGCACGCAGTATATCGACCACAAAAATGACATACAAGCGCGGAAAGCGGTCTACGGCTACGCCACCGATGAGCAGAAAAAGAATAGTGGGAACCATTGAGCAGATCAGCACTGTGCTCATTGCCGTTGCTGAACCAGTCTGTTCCAGCACCCACCACGCCAACGCAATCCCATAAATCTCGTCGCCCAGCATCGAAACCGTTTGCCCACTCCAGAGCAGTGCAAACGAAGGGTTTTGCAGCGCACGAAGGAAGGAGAAAAAGTTCATTGGGTGAGTGGAATTACGGTCTGTCGCATCTTGTGACATAAACACCTCGTTACAGCGTTACTACACAGGATTTGCTTTCTATTGGTGAGTTATCAAATGAAGTAGGCTAGAACGAGATCGTATGAATTCTCAACTCTTTGGTCACGTAGCATATAAGGTTTTCGGGCTTTGTCAAATGCGATTGAAAGCAAGATTATTCCTGATCATCTTACCGTGCGACATCATAGCAGGATGGTGTCAAGTCCGTATATGAGTTAAGTTCTTCGCTATACAAAGCTTTAGACGACCTCCTGTTTATGGGCTTTGAGTGCCAGTTTTTCGTTATCTTGTTCTCATTGCTTTCTCAATAACTTCTTAACCGCGTAACTTGACACCCCTAATCTTATGATGCTATGCTCATTGTATGGCGCAGCCGAACGCCATCAGGACACATACATGTGTTCTTTGCCTGACCACACAATCGGTATCTCTGTCCATTTCTTAACCTGCCGACTGTTCACTTTTGGAAAGGCGACAATTGCATGCATCGAAGGACGACCCAGCATCATCGAGTACCATTTCAATTGCTATTTGTAGTTCTGTTAATCGTAAGTTCATTAGTAATTCCCCATACATCATATGCAGATGGTGAAGATTGGCAACTCAGCCCCTCCTCTATCTCCGTGTCTGTGCCACTTGGGCAAAAGGTTGAGCGTTCTATCACGCTTACGAATGTCTCTGGTAGCTCTGGTCAGCCAAACATCTATGAGGCATATCCACCAGCTCCTGCACTTGCGAGTCGAGATGTTCCACCCGAACTTCAACAGGTTGAACTTCCTCAACAGTCGGAACGCCTTGATGAGGAGCTTGTGAATGATTTGCAGGAGGGAGATAACGAGACTGGTGATTTTCTCGTGTATCTAGATGAGCAGCCTGATCTGAGTGCAGCCTATCAGATTGATGATTGGGCGGCACGCGGTCAGTATGTGTACGAGACATTGATGAGGGCTGCCGAGGACAGTCAGCAGGATTTGCGCGCAGACCTTGATGCACGTGGGTTGCCTTATCAGCCATTTTGGATTGTCAATGCGATTAAAGTAAATGGAACGCTTTCTGATGCACAGGCACTGGCCGGTCGTGCCGAGGTTGCGGTGGTGCGTGCCAACCGCATAACCACGGTGCCATCAGTTGCCAGCACTACGCAGTCGGAAGGAGAAGAGCTTTGTAGCCCTGATCAACCCAATAATCCAATCTGCTGGCACATTCGCCGTATTAATGCTGATCGTGTGTGGCAGGATTTTGGAGTTAACGGTGAAGGTGTAGTAATTGCCAACATCGACACAGGTGTCCGCTACGATCATCCAGGGCTGATTAAACAGTATCGTGGCTACAGAGAATCAGGTCGGCTCTCGCACAACTATAACTGGTTTGATCCACAGGGTGAGCAGGTAAGCCCCTTCGATGATAATGGTCATGGCACGCACACGATGGGGACCATAATTGGTGTTGGTAATGCGGCTTCCAAACGCCCTACAGTTGGTGTGGCTCCCGGAGCAGAATGGATGGCAGCACAAGGGTGTAATGGTTCTTTCTGTACAGAAGGCGACCTTAT
>JBCDFA010000154.1:0-16451 GCA_039178835.1 Chloroflexota bacterium | reverse complement strand
CATAGCTGGCCGACGCACAAAGACGCCTGCCCCTGTATCGCAGGCGGGGCTCCTACCAACCCTGCGTATCTTTTTGATCGTTGCAGCAGGCCAGTTTGTCTCGCTGGTCGGTTCCGGGTTAACGGGCTTTGCACTCGGGGTCTGGGTCTATCTGCAAACTGGCTCAGTCACTCAGTTCGCCCTTATTTCTGTTTTTGCGATGCTGCCTGGTATTATCTTTTCGCCACTTGCCGGTGCAGTCATTGACCGTTCTGACCGACGGAAGGTGATGATCTTTAGCGACCTTGGGGCGGGTCTTGGTACGCTGGCACTGACACTTTTACTCTGGACCGGTCAGCTAGAGATTTGGCTCATTTATCTTATTCTGACGTGGAATTCGATCTGTAATACCTTCCAGCGTCCGGCATATGCCTCGGCGATTCCGCAGCTCGTGCCCAAACGTTATCTCTGGCAGGCCAATGGTATTGTGCAAATGACTGAGGCGGGGAGCCAGGTTCTTGCACCTGTTGTTGCTGCGGCATTAGTCGTAACGATTGGACTGCATGGGGTTATTCTGATCGATTTTGTGACGTTCCTTTTTGCGGTGACGACACTCTTTTTTGTGCGTTTTCCTGACTCGATGCCGTGGCAGCGGAAAGAAACGCTGATGCGCGAGATCGTCAATGGGTGGCGCTACATCACAGCGCATCGCGGCATGATCGGATTGCTGCTCCACGCTGCGGCGACGAATGTGCTTCTCGCAATTATGACGGTGCTGGTCACGCCGCTGGTGCTACAGTCGCTTGATTCGACCACGACCCTTGGCTTGGTGATGGGTGTCGGCGGTGCCGGGATGCTGGTTGGAGGGCTGGCGATGAGCATCTGGGGCGGCCCAAAACGCTTGATGTCCGGGTTGTTGGGCTTTTCTGTGCTCAGTGGCGTGTTCATTATGCTCATGGGTGTCCAACCTTCACTGCCGTTTATTGCGCTTGGTTTCTTTGGTTTTACTCTGACGCTGGCATTGAGCAATGGTTGCTACACGGCCCTGATCCAGACCAAGGTGCCACATCTGTTGCATGGGCGGGTGTTTGCACTCAATCAGATGATTGCATTTTCGACGATGCCGCTTGGCTTTGCGCTGGCAGGTCCACTATCGGACCACGTCTTTGGGCCACTGCTCATGCCTGGTGGCCTGCTTGCCGACAGTATTGGTCCGCTCATTGGTGTGGGTGCCGGACGTGGCATTGGGTTGCTGTTTATTGTGCTTGGGTTTCTAACAGTACTGGTCACCCTCGTTGGCTATGTGTATCCCCGGCTGTGGCGCCTGGAGGATGAGATTCCTGATGCGAACCCTGAAGCGTTGCTCGTCACCGAACCGCACGATAGCCCGCATACTGTTCCTTCATCAGTGCCGACAGCGGCGCAGACCTGACATACGCAACAGCGAAAGGGCATTCATGCGAACGCCCTTTCCGTCACTGTTTATCCTACTGTGTCACCATTGGCAGAAAAATCTTTGATGCATCGTCTTGACCGGGTTCGGGTCCTGGTGCCGGTGTCGGACTCGGATTGTCCGGTGGATCGATAATCGGCACAGTTGAATTGTATTCATAGGCTCCCACATCGCATACCGCCTCGCCATTGTTGTTGCCGTCTGTGGGGCGGGGTGCATTACGCTGGTCGTGTTCCTCACAGGCAAACAGATTTCCCGGTGATGCCTTGCGCGCTGCGTCGATGGCTGGGCTATCGGAGCGCAGTGCGTGCGTCTGGGTCGGTCCACCGTTGTCTGCGAGGGAGAAGAGACGTGGGTCAATCGGATCATCTGCATCACCAATCTGGTCGAAGGGTGTACCTGTCGCAAATCCATCCTCGATCTCGCAATTGCTGCCGTCCCCAATGATGTTGTAGCGCTCTGTCCGTATGGTACCGGAGCAATCAGGCGTATGGTATTCACTGGTTGTGGTGTAGTTATTGCGATTATCTGCCAGAATGCTATTCCAGATATATACCGTTCCATTGGTGGTGTTTTTGATACCACCACCAATCGCATCGGTGTTGCCCGCTTTGTAGCCATTGGCTTCGTTGTCGGTGATGGTACTGCTGGCGACATAGAGGAGCCCTGTGTTGGTAACGCCGCCACCGCCACGCCAGGCCAGGTTGCCGCTCACGGTGCTGTTGATTATTTCGAGACGACCGCTGTTCGTAATACCGCCACCGCCAGTTGACTCATTGCTACTCACGGTACTACGGATTATCTTCATAAACGCATCTTCGGTATTGGCAATTCCACCACCACGTGCTCCGCCATCATTATCGCTGATGGTGCTGTCGTAGATGTAGGTCGATCCGCTGTTGATAATGCCTCCCCCAGTCAGTGATAGGTTATCTGTGACCACACTGCGTCGCAAAGAGAGAGAGCTTTTGGGGGCTACATAGACACCACCGGAACCACCGTCGGTGATCGTCAGATCGTTGAGTTGGACATGGGGGCCGTTGCCAAGACCAGTCACAAACAACAGACAGGAAGGCAGTCCCATACCGCCGCTTCCGGAAGCTATAACTTCGTCGATAAATGCGCCAGTTGCACCATCATAACGTAGTATCGATTTACTTCCTTTACTGATGACATACAGATTGCCGTTCGGGCCAAAAGTGAGATCGGTTGGTTTATCGAGCCCTCCGCTACCGGTGCTGACAAACGCATCCATAAACGCACCGGTGTCCTTATTGTAGCGCAGGATACGGTCGTTGCTCTCGCTGGCGACGGAGAGGTTCCGGTCTGGGCCAAACACCAGCCCACGCGGCGTCTCTAGCCCACCGCTGAAGGGCGAGACAAAGGTGTCGACAAACGCACCAGTTTCGCCATTATACCGCTTGACCGAGTCAGATGCGGCATCAGTCAGATAGAGCTGCTTATCTCGACCAAAGACGATGCTGTTTGGTGTCAGAGAGCCACCACCCACAAATGCATCAATGAAATCGCCATTGGTGCGCTTGTAGCGTAACACACCACCGTCGATCTGGTATTTGGTAATATAGAGGTTGGTGTCGGGGCTTCCGGCCCCGCTCCCGCCTGGCCCAAAGGCAAGATCGGTTGGACCAAGTAATCCACCGCTTCCCGGTGCTACAAACAGTTCTTTGAATGCACCCGTTGCGCCATTGTATCGGTGCACACCGCTGGAGAATCCGGTGACATAGAGATCACCATCCCAGCCGAACCTAGCACTTCCCGCATTCTCGAGTCCTCCGCTCCCTGATGATACAAAGGTTCGGATAAAATCACCCTGATAAGGCTCAAAAAGGTGAACAGCATCGTTGCTTGCATCACAAACGAGCAAACTATGATTCTGGATAGAAACGACTGATGCATTATGGTCCCCTCTGATAATCGTTTCATCAGCGCTCCCCCCACGTATCTGGACACTCTCAGTCACACGAAGCGTGCCGTCACTGAGGTTATATGTGCCAGCTGGCACATCAATGATGTCTGAGCCATCACCAGCAGGACAGTTGTCCACCGCTTGGTCGAGATTTGCCGCACGCACCGCTTCACGTAGCGAGCAATCGCCGTCGTTGTTCAGTTCATCATGTGTGGTTGTTACATTAATTGTCGTGGCAGCGTGGGTTGTCGTGGGATACCACACGCTACCAAGCACCAGAGATCCTGCCAATATCAGAAACAGGCTCCAGTTTCTTACTCGATCAGCATACATTATGTACTCCGTTCAACATTCTATGGGCCGTTTGCACAGAGCCTCTTCAGGCTCCTACACTTGGTTGAACGGAGCGCATCGTATTTTTCTGGTATTGTTTTGAGGGTATGACAGAATAATCAGAAATCAACAGCGATGGGAACAGTGAAAAAGAAAGCACTACCTTCGCCCACTGTGCTCTCGACCCAGATGGTACCGCTGTGTAGTTCGACCAGTGCTTTGGTGATCGACAAACCGAGACCGGTGCCACCGATACGGCGGGTGTTGGAGTTGTCAACACGGTAGAAGCGATCCCAGATATGTGGTAGATCGTCTTCGGGAATGCCCAACCCCTGGTCATGCACACTCAGGACCAGAAACTGCCCCTCAGGATGATCAGGAGGCAATGTCGAAGCCTCCCGCACTTTGAGCATGATCTCACCACCACGCGGCGAGTATTTCACGGCATTGGTCAGCAGATTGATCAGCACTTGCTTGATCTTGTCCCGATCAACATACGCAGGAGGAATATGCTGGGGAACATCGATCACCACGCGATGACGGCTCGAGAGGTGTGGGCTTAGTTGGACGGTCATTTCAGCCATGAGTTGCCGTAGCGAAACTGCCCACAGATTGAGTTTCACCTTGCCTGCATCTAGGCGGGAGACACCCAGCAAATCTTCAACAATCTTCGAGAGATGATTGGCCTGATCATACACGGTCTGCACAAACTCACGTTGCTCATCGCGGGTAAAATCTCGGGCGAGTAAGAGCTCTGTGTAGCCAAGAATGGATGTGAGTGGTGTCCGCAACTCATGTGAGACGATAGAAATAAACTCATTCTTCAAGCGATCTGCCTCACGCTCACGAGTCAGGTCTGAGACCACCCATAAACGCCCGGTGAGTTGCTCAAGGCTATCGCGGGTTGGTGTCGAGAGAAGATGCAACTCCTGGTGCGGATCGTGCAGGATAACCATTGTCGTGTGGACTTCGGTTGGGTTGCTCTGCCCTTCTGCACAAAACTCGCTTAGTCCCAGTGGATCTTGGAGGCGTGGCAGTAGGTGTGGCACGAGATCCCAGGGGACGTGAAAGGACCCATTTAGCTTGTTACCATTGAGTCTCCAGACACCTAACCACGCGGGGTTGTGACGCAACACGCATCCCTGATTATCGAGCAATGCCAGGCCATTGGGAATGCTGGAAAAGACTTGCCCCAGTTGGGTACTGGTCTCTAACGTCTGTTGATACCAGAGTGCGCGGCGTAGTGGTAGTGCTGCTGTATCACACACTGCCTGGATCAGTGACAATTCGCTATCACCAAATGCCAGTGAGCGAGGACTGTCTAGCACCATCACACACACGACACGACCATCAACAAAGATAGGCACGGCCAATTCAGCCCGTATATCAGGGGTCGATAGCGTCGCATGACTGTTGCGAGCTACATCACGAATGAGCAATGGTCGCCCGCTTCGTGCTACCTCTCCCGACACACCCATATCCCAACTCCAGCGACGGCGTGGTTCGCCATACATGTCACGGCTTAACGGCTCTTGTGGATAGCCCTGATAGACCTGAGCGACCAACTGCGCTCTGTCGTGATCGACCAAACTGATCATGCCCGCCTCGGCACCAGTGGCATCGAGTGACCAGCGCAAAAGCAATGTCAGGAACTCGTTGAGGGCGTATGGTGTACCGAATTCCTCATACAAATGATTTAGGGCATTTTCCTGACGTTGTGTGAGGGTCTGCGCCTGTGGATGTGTCGTCAGAGCCTGTGTTGTATCTTCTTCTGACAGAATAGCAGCTGCCAGTAGCGGAATGAGTGCAGTAATAAACACCTGATGAGCAGGCGTCAACACATCTATTCCTTCGGCACGCAACTCTAGGACACCACACAACTGTGTTGCCCAGACCACTGGCACACTCAACGTAGTGACAATTGGCATCTCGGCATCGTCAGTGGATTGGATTGTTGTGCATGTGTCGATCACTTGTTGGGTCTGGCCATCATCCCAAGGCAGTGCCCAGTGTGCTGGTGTGGTAATGTGTACATCAAGTGACTCCAACTGGTACAACAGACGACCATCGTGAAAGGGCACCGCTTGATGCAATAACTCAAACATCTTGCTCACACGCGCCCTCAAAGGAGCCTCGCTCGAAAGCACTTGGGCCAGCGATGTCAGCAGTGTTGGGGAGAGTTGTTGTGTTGTGTATGATACCAGCATGATGTAATGAGTGGTGTTTCTGTTACAATGACATACAAGAGCATGCTTACCAACCTGCTTAATTGTAGCTCTTTACAAAGCGATGTCAACTCTCAATGACCAGTGTACTATTGCGTACCTTATCATAGGTGTCACAATACATTCATCATCGTAGATGATAGACCGATGCACGGAAAGAAAATAAATACGCTATAATACAGACTCCGTGGAAACAATTGGTGAGGATGCATACGACAGATAATCAATCAGGAAGGGGTACATTATGCCGGTCGTAGCGGTGATCGGCGCTCAATGGGGCGACGAAGGAAAAGGCCGTATTGTCGATGTATTGGCAGATCGAGCCCGGCTCGTGATTCGGTATGGCGGTGGCAACAATGCCGGTCACACCGTGATCAATCAGTATGGGACATTCAAAATTCACCTGGTGCCATCTGGTATTTTTGACACAGGTACCGTTAATATTATTGGTAGCGGTGTTGTTATCGATCCGGGTGTGTTGCTGCAAGAGATTGCCGATCTGCACGAAATGGGTATCAATACCGATAAGCTGTTTATTAGTGATCGTGCTCAGGTTATTATGCCTTACCACGTCTTGCAGGATCAGATGGATGAGACGCTACGTGGTGATCAGAAGATCGGAACAACCGGGCGTGGCATTGGCCCTGCCTATGCCGATAAGATGTCACGTACTGGTATTCGCGTTGGTGATCTTCTCCAAGAGGATATGCTGCTCAAACGGCTACAGTTTATTCTGGAGAGTAAGAATCAACTTCTCACATCGCTTTATCAAACGCAGGAATTGTCGCTTCATGAGGTCTATCTGCAATATTTGAATTATGGCCGTCAACTTGCCAGCTATGTTGCTGATACCCATCCTATTATTCATCGCGCACTCGAAAGAGATGTCCCCATTTTGTTAGAAGGTGCCCAGGGTGCGTTGTTGGATATTGATCATGGTACTTACCCGTATGTGACTTCTTCATCACCAGGAGCGGCAGGCGCATGCCAGGGTGCAGGAATCGGGCCAACCCATATGCATTCAGTGATTGGCGTATACAAAGCGTATGGTACACGTGTTGGTGAGGGCCCGTTTCCCACTGAGATCGAGGGTGAAGCCGCCGATGTCCTGCGGCAGATTGGCAAACCATGGGCAGAAGTTGGCACCACTACCGGACGTCTACGTCGAGTTGGTTGGTTTGATGCAGTATTGGCTCGTTATACAGCACAGATCAATGGTATCGATACGGTCGCAATTACCAAACTAGATGTCCTCGATACGCTCCCCTTTATTCAGGTGTGTACTGGCTATCGCATGCACGACACCGAACTTGACTATCCTCCAGGAAATCCGATTATCCTGAGTCAGGTCGAACCTATCTATGAGGAGTTCCCCGGCTGGCAGCAACCAACCAGCGACATTCGCTATTTTGAGCATCTACCGAAAGAAGCTCAGGCCTATGTAGCGCGGTTGTGCGAATTGATCGGTGTGCGGATCGGCATGATTTCGGTTGGTCCAGAACGTGAACAGATCATTGAAGTCAACCCCGTTTTGTAATTTTGGTCTATATCAATACCTTGGAGCATCACAACTGTCAACGTTCAACGTTGACAGTTGTTTGGTATTGTTGAGGATGCTTCTCAGGCTTTCAAACGCGCTTGATACTATCACGATCCTACGTTGATACGCCCTAATTCATCAACCCGCAAATGGATTGCTTTGGTTTGATGTGTCCCCAGTTCAGCAGATGGATTGACGTGAAAATTAAGCGTTGCATGTTCTGAGGAAATACGTCTGTCAAAAGTCCCGCTGATGATGCAAATCTCCTCGGATGTGGCAAGCGGGATTGTTGAACATTCGAACAATGTGGCCTCAATCGAGCGTGCCAGTGTGTCCAACGTGAGCGTTACTTTAGCTGGTTCAGACACATGTAATTCATAGTCAATACTTGATGAAGTCTGCGTGAGAAAGAGGTCGGTTCCTAAAACAGATGCTTTTGGTATCTGCGTTTGTGAGCATCCTCGTGGGATGCTCACAAACGCAGATACACAGAATTGTTTGTAGTAGACGTTGGTTCATCTTGTCTCCTTCAGGTATTGGAATATGTATTGATAACAATTGCTATCAACGTTTCGTCAATGTTACACCCAGGCGTTCAAAGAGCGCTTCTGCCAACGGCCAGGCCGTTTCGCTCAGGTGCCAGCCCTCGTTGTTGGTCGTTCCAATCTGGTCGAGCAGTGTGCGGTATGGTGAGGGTAACTCTACTCGTGTCAGAAGGTATCCTTCTTCAGCGTGTTTTGTAGTCAAGCGGCGTTTGGTTCGCATGCTGGCCTGAGCGTAGGCGGTCAATACAGCAGTGGTTTCATCGAGATTGTGGAGCCCCACTACGCCATTACGCTCTGGTGTGGCCACATAGAACGAGGCCGGGCCACGACCTTTGCGTCGTCGTAGCACCCAACCTACGCGAATACTCACACCTTTTGCTCCATCACGTTCTTCAGCTTCAAGTGGTTGCCAACTCATGGTGTTTAGGTCAAACCATCTGTAGCGCTCATTGGTTGTAGCAAAGGGTCGCCAACCGATCTCACCGATAGTCGGTGGTTTAGGGAGTTTCGGCAATTGTGCAATTTTATCAGCTAAGGTGTATACGCCAAACTTGCGGGTCCGTAACCGTGCGATGAGACCATCACGTCGCCATGTTGTCAGGATAAAAAGCTGGCCGGCAAACTCGCCCTCGCCTTTTAGTAACCCGCGGATGCGCGAGTTATGGATGAGAAAACGATTTGGTGTTATCTCTTCCAGATCGTACTGTGTTCCTTGTGAGTGGGCCATATATGCTTGCTTTCATTTACTGTTTTCAGGATACCTTAAAAGTTCTTGTATCGTATATTGTTTAAGGCAGTATCATCTTACAACCCTGGGTCAAGTTGCCCACTAGAGCGCTGTGTGATAGAATTGTGCCGATGGTGTTGTCAGAACTACATCGTCATCACATAGGAGCGCCTACTATGTCTGAAGAATTTACCCATAACCCGGCAATCATCCTTGTTGAAGATGAGCCAGACATTTTGATCATTCTCCATCGCCTTATGCGTGATCTGACCGGCGGTTATGATATTGTGACAGTGAACGGTGGTGCTGAAGCACTCGCACAAATTGCATTGCGGCCTGTGCCATTGGTCATCACTGATTATAATATGCCTGGTATGAATGGGCTACAACTCACTGCGGCCATCAAAGAAACGTCGCCAGACACACGCGTAGTTCTGATTACTGCATACGCTACACCAGAGCTAGAGAAACGTGCGCGTGAACAGCGGGTGGACTACTACCTTCCTAAACCATTCCCACTCGACCGTCTCGAACAAATTGTGCGCGACGTCCTCAATTGATGGAATTATACGACAGTGTGCACCGTATCGACACAAAGTTGGCGGTGCTCTTTCCAGTTGCCCTCAAATACAACATCTCAGCCGTTTATCATTTTTGCATCATTGTGCTAAGGCCACAAAATGTGTACTATCCTACAGTGCACAGTGTATGACTTGTGTGATTATGAGTAGGAGAGCGTCATGCTTTTGAGTAGTTTGGCAGGTGTTTTTCTCTTTTTAATGATTGTTTTGACAATTATTTTGTTGCCACATTTAGATCGTGATAATAACATTCTTAGAGAAGAAACACGTCGCCCTACCGAAGAAATTCACGTCAAACAGAAGATGTAACTCTTCTTGTTCTAACTATCATTATGCTGTTGTAATTGAAGTGTGTGGCGTGCTAGCGCCAGTGCCTCGTCACGTGAGGTGATGTCTCCACGTGTCTGTGCAGCATCAATGACTTTGAGTAGCTGCCCCACCAGTGGACCCTGTGATAAATCCAGCGCTGTCATCAGATCGCTGCCGTCAATGAATGGCGCGGGTCGATTTGTTATGTCGCCCCAGATAGTGTAGAGCATTGCATCAACCCACACTGCTTGGGTAAGCCAACTGTGCACATCAAGCAGTGGCCCACGCGTTGCCATATGATCAGCAAGCATGTGGAGTAACACATCTGGTCCTGCACCGTTGGTGGATTGAAAAAATCGTCGGACTGCGCGTGCGGAAATCTCGTCCATATGTGCCAGTTGCCCTGGGCGCATATGCTCATGAACGATCATCCCAACATAGGCAGCCTCCTCTTCATCAAAGCCCAATCGGTGTGCCACATCTCGTGCTGTATGGCTCCCAATCGTTTGATGACCGTGAAAACTTACTCCGCCATCAGGCTTCTCTTGTTTGGTCTCAGGCTTTGCAACATCGTGCAGCAAGGTGGCAAATTTAAAGACAACTGCCCGTGAGCGTCCACTATCGAATGTTTGACGAAAATGCCTACATAAAGATTCTGTATAGACACTCTCGTAACAGAGTTCAGGAAAGTGCTCTAATGCGACAGGTATTTGTGCGGAATAATCGTGCTCGTTCATCTGTATCTGCCCAAACAGCCATTCAACCGCTGCTACTGCCTCCAGAGAGTGTGCTAGGACTGGCAAAAAATGAATGCGTGGCTGATCGGTCGTGCGTGCTGGCTCCAATTCAGGAATAATCTGTGTCAAGAGACCTGTCTCGTCAAGGAGACGTAATCGTGTAGCACTATCGGGATGAGCAAATACATCGTTGCATAGTTTGTCACGAATATAGTGCATATCCTGTTGCTGTATGCATGCTGTGAAATCTTTAAGGAATGTTTGTTTGTCCATATGTCTCATGATACCTATGATGGAAAAAACAACAAGGGACGTTTGATGGAACGTCCCCTGCACTTTATGACTTGTTTGTTGTTTGTCTTAGCGACCCTGTCGCTCATGAAGTTGTGGAAGATAGCCCTGTAGCCCCAGAAACGATGGCCGTGGGCTCCAGTCTGGGTTGAGGATACCAAAGGATGCCTGCTCGTGGAGCGGCTCGCCCTCAGCGCCTTTTAATACGGCAAAGTTCATATTCCACAAGAACATGACGCCGACCCACGGCTCACCATTTTCATCAACATACTCGGTAAACGTTCGCTCGATGGCCCCAAGAATATACTCGTTCTGCTCTTCCAGTGAGGTCTGGTTGCCAAACTCATAGCCAGGGGTGTTGTTTTCGGTGGCCCAGCCAAATTCTGTTACCCACATCTGATGATCGCCAACACCTTCTTCAACCATAAAGCGTCGGATGTTTTCGATGTGGCGGAAATAGAATGTCGGATCGGTGGTCCAGCCATCAGCAGTGCTCGGATTCTCCGGGAAGAGTGTGTCCGGTGGATTGGCCGAACCGCCCGGATGGACTCCCTGTGCATCAAAGTAATCCTTGATGATACCATCACGATATGAATACATTTCACGGAAGTAGGTTTCATCTGCCACTGCGTTTGCCGGATCGGTTACTCCTGTAGAGGAAGGTGGTGCCGCAATCACATATGCTTCCGGGCTAACAGCCTTGATACGATTGAAGGACTCGATGAGTAACTCAACATACGTACCAGCATCTTCAGGAACGACCCTACCACCGTTTTCCCATGCGAGATTTGGCTCATTCCAGATCTCGTAGGCATCGATCTTGTTCCCATAGCGTTCTGCCATGGCCTGGATAAAGTTACCAAAGGCTGTAGGATCATCAGGTAATCCACCGGTTGGGTTATACAGTGGTTCTTCAAATTCAGGTGAGCGTACCACGCTCACTAGCAACTTGAGTTCGCCATGGGCTGCGACATCATTGATAATGTTGTCTACCTCATCCCATGCATATTCGCCAGGATTGGGCCCTTCAATGTCGGCCCACGAGATTTGTTGGCGTACCCAGTCAAAGCTAGCGGCGTCTGCCAGGGTCAAGATGCGCTCACGGTCGGTGTAGTAGAGATGGCTGACGACCCCGACTTCAAGATAGGGTGTCCGCAAGGGGAAGGTCAAATCTGCTGCGACAGGCTCATCAGCAGGCTGCTCTCCCTCTGTGGCATCTGGCTCTTCGTTCGTCTCTTCTTCTGTCGCAGGTTCCTCATTGAGTTCAACTTCTGCTTCCGGCTCTGCTGTTGCAATGTCAGCAGTCGGTAATGTATCTGTATTTTCGGCAGTAGATCCGCCGGTACAAGCCGCAATAATCGGTAGTAACAGTATGAGCACACCAAGCATTGCGGCTGTTCGTAGGCGTGCAGAACGCTTGTTCACGATCACTTTCTCCTATTTATATATGATCGGATTCTTATTGAATCCAACATCGTTATTGTACACGAAAGTAGACGCAGTGATAAACATACCAATCTGAGGCAATACTGAAGGATTGCTTATATGGGAAGGATGTTACAGCGAGTAGATCCAATTGTTTGCATCAGATGTGAAAACCAAGAGCCACTTTGCATAAACAAAGCACTGGCTCCTGGTTCTTGGTTGAGGTCTACTACTTAGTCTTTGGGCATTCCCTGAATGGCGTAGTAGGAAGGCCGTGGACTCCAGTCGCCATTGATGACGCCATATGAGGCTTGTTCGTGCAGTTCATTGCCCTCATAGCGCCATGGCACTGCGAAGTTAAGCTGCCAGAGAAACATTCCTGTTATGTAATCGTACTCGCGGCTGCCCATCTGGAATGCTTCCACAACCCAGGCGGCCTGCTCGTCAAATGAAATGTTGTTGCCAAACTCATATCCCGGTGTATTGTTTCGTGTAGCCCAGCCAAATTCGGTAATCCAGATGTTCATGTCGCTCAGCCCCTGCTGAACCATGACGGCGCGGATGTCTTCAACCCGTCGGAAGTAGAATTCACGGCTGGTCACAAAGTTTGGTCCTGGACCGGGGTTGTCTGGCCACATGGTGCGTGGTGGGTTGGAGGCGCCACCGGGATGAACACTCATGATGTCGACATGCTCACGGAAGCGTGGGTCTGCGAACATCTGGCGGGCAAAGGTGATATCGCTCAACGCAATGTCGGCACGGTTGGTTTCGGTCGAGGCAGGGCCACCAGCTACCACCAGTGCATCAGGGTCAGCAGCCTTAATTGCTTGTGACGCGCCTACTAGTACGTCCATGTAGAGATCTGCACTAGCAACCCGTCCGCCATTCTCCCAGGCCAGATTCTGCTCATTCCAGATCTGATAGGCCTGTACTCTTCCTTCGTAGCGTTCAGCCATTTCACCCATAAAGTAGTTGAAGTCATCGAAGTGTTCTGGTGACGGCAAACCATTGCGCCCGTTGGCCGTAGCCCAGCTCGGAGAAGCGACAACACTAAATAGCAAGTTGACGCCTTCACTATCTGCATCTGCGACAATCTGGTCTAATTCGCCCCAGAAGATTTGTCCTGATCGGTCGTGGAGGTCCATCCAGCGGATCTGCTGACGAATCCAATAGACCCCGGCGTTCTTCGAGAGTTGGAGCACCCGTTGACGATCTTGCCACGGGCTTCCCTGACCATACAGAATGGCATTGAAACCATAGGCAAAGTTTCCGGAGGGCTGCTCTGCGACCGGTCCAGAGGTGCGATCAAAGGCGGTATTCGCCTGATGGTTGGCATCGCGGTACTCATTTCCTAATAAACCAAGGAGAACACGATACTGTGGATCTGCCTCTTCAGGATGCCATTCCATGCGTTGTCGCTCGAAATACTGGACCCAGTAGGTCTCACCATCGGCTTCGTTAACTTCCTGGAATTGCTCAGAGAGTGGGCGGCCAAAGACAGCCAGGCCACCATTGTTCTGCCAGAAGCTGCGGAATGGCGCTGGGCTGTTGCTGAGTGTATGGCCTGTAACGGAGTCGTAGGTCCCGTTACCAGGATCAGCAACTTCCTGGAACGGCTCTTCACTCTCACGTCCCTTAATAATTTCGTTCCCCATCAGGCGACCCTGAATGTAGAAGGGGGTCCCGTAATTGTCTGGGTGCTCTTCGAGGACGCCACGCTCAAAGTATTGAACGCGATAATATTCACCGGGGTTGGTGAAGCTCTCTTCGATAAATGGCTCAGAGATGGGGTACCCCAGGACAAACAGCGCATTTGGCGTATTTTGCCAGAAGACATGGAATGAGTTGCGGGCGGTATGTCCAGTTTCCTCATAAAAACGAGCGGTAAAAGGTGGGCGGGTTTCCGGTACTTGCTCAGGTGATGATGGTGCCGCCTGACCGGACTGGGGAAGTAATACAAGACTTCCCAGAATGACAAATGCAAGTAGAGCAGCAAAGGCACGTCTGAACATCAAAAACTCCTAGTTGTTAGTTATGTAACGAAGTCGAATGTTTCTCTGCTACATTGAACGAATCAAACTCTCTCTGGTTACCAGTCACTCACTGATAGTCATCTGAGACTTCCCTGATAGATATCTGATTCGAACACATAGTGTAGTAAGAGTGGAATGAGAAGTGGTATGAATACACTATGATGAATGATGAAGCGCATGTTGTAGCGCAAGAGCAATCGCCTCATCTGGATTATCTGCGACAATCGTATGCTCGTCTCCCAAGGCCCAGCTACGTAGCCCGATCACGGCACGACCGAGCTTTCGCGCTAACGCAATTTCCGATAACGTCCCATATTCACCCCCGATAGCAATCACTACATCAGCCGTCTGGACGATAACCACATTACGAGCTTGCCCCATGTTAGTTGCAATTGGGATCAGTACGTCAGGGTTTGCTGCATGGCGATCAGCACCTGGTAATACACCAACGGTCACCCCATTGGCGAGTCGTGCACCACGGCACGCGGCTGCCATAACTCCTCCAAGCCCACCACAGATCAGCATTGCATTGGCTTCTGCAATCTTCTGTCCTACCGCCTCCGCCAATGCAGTCAGATCAGTGTCACAGTGCCCTGCCCCACAGACAGCAATTATCGTTTGTGTACTACGCAAGACTGACATATGTAATCGAGGACCAGACTCTTCCTAGACTGGTGTCGCGTCATTGCTCACAGAGATGCCGCACAGGCCTATTCGAGTACGGGTTCGTGAGCAGCGCTATTATAGATGAGCGTAAAAGGGTCGTCAAGTTACACGAGAGGTTGCTATGATACCTTTTCATAGAGCTTCAGGCTGTATGGGAGCCCGGTATCCTTCTATCGAATAGATGTCAGCATTTGAGTAAGAAGTATCTAAGTGTCTGAAGCTATGCTAGAAAGGGGGGATGTTGCTAACAGGTAAGTCATCTTATGATATCGCTTCGCATGATAATGTTTTTGAATCACATTGCTCCGTATCGTGTCTTTACAAGTCCCTCAAGTTGATGGTATGTGAGGAACCCTTCACCTGATCCGGCAGTACCAATTTTGTATGAGGCGAAGAGGGTCGCAGCGTGCAGTGATTGTACGGGGCTTTGGTATTCAGATAGCGATGCTGAAAAGCTACAAACAGAGCATCTCCTGCACCGCCAGTCTGCACAATTGGGCGTGTCACGACAGCAGGAACCTGCACACGGATGGATGGATCACGTATTGCCAAATAAGCACCACCTGAGCCAAGACCAATTGCCATAATGTCTGCGGGATATTGTTGAAAGAGGGTCGCAGCCCATCTGTCTGTGGGAAGCTATCAATCTTTGTGGTTGTCTCAATATTGACATTGCGACAGTAGTAGTTGCCATGGCGAAACTACTCTGCTCTTGGTGTGTGTGAACACATAGTAGCAATTCAAATCCAACATGTGGATTACATCACGCACTGACAGCCAGTTGAAGCATGCATTAGGCATCGGATGCTAATTTGTGAAACGTTGCCACCACATATTTGCTGTAGATGGTCTTTAGTATGCTGCTATATTCATCGTTATCGAAGCTGGGCCCGCTCGATACTAACCTTATCAGTTCATTTACCTCAGGGATTGCAGAAAGGAGACCATTAGTGTAAGCAGAAAAGATATGTTGAGCAATCAATTGCTCCAGATATGAATCTTCATACTCCGATATCATGTCATTCAAATCACATACAAGATAAACAATAGCCCCTTCTCTAATCAGTTGTTGATCAATGTCAGTTTGATAGTTTTCATCAACGACCACGTCTAAAAAGTTATATGGATTAAATTGTGTGTCAATATAGACAGTTTCATCGTTGCTAATACCACCACTTTTGACGATGTGATAATACAACAATAGTACTGATGTCATTGCCAAGTTGCCCAGGGGATAATTTTCTTCTCCGATGATCATGTTCTCAACATTCTCTCTATTTTGTAGATCCGGTTTTCGATAAGATCATTGCAGTCAACACTTGATGATTCGAACAGCTTCATCCTGACGTGCTGCTTTCGTATTAAATGGTATAAACGCTTCAAGATTAGCAACCGATAGAGCAGCGAATCTGTCCTGTTTTCCAGCAGTATCATAATTTGCATAGTGACTCTGGAGTATTCGCAGCGCTTCAATGAATGTCGGAAGTTCGTCTATTTCTGTCGGTTTTGATTTAAACTGCCTTCGTTTCTACAATAGCCATGGTGCTATGTGTGCTCCATACCCCATCTCGTTTGACGTGTAGACATGCTTCGTTGTTGGTAACGTAGAAAGGCAAAAATTGGGCATATTCGTGATGAAATTCCTGCTCAACTCGAGTCAGTTCATCATCTTAATATATT
>JBCDFA010000153.1:0-16632 GCA_039178835.1 Chloroflexota bacterium | reverse complement strand
CCGCCAAAACACCAAGAAGCACTACTCACTTTTGAGTAGTGCTTCTTTTTTTTGATTATATTACCAGATCACAAAATGAATCGCCGCCAACCCACCAACCAGTGAGCTTACTAGATTTACCATATCATTGTTCATCCAACGCCAGCCGCGGGTAAGCTGGTGTGGATCACCAGTAGAACTCAGCCGACGTTCAGTTTCTTCGCCATCTGTAGTGGCATACATAGCTTGTACCATTGCACCTAACAGACTGTCACATAAACTCCCGACTACACCACCCAAAATCGTTACTAAAAGAAACAAGAAGACAAAAGTGCCAGTCTCTAGCCAGAAAACGGTTAGAAGCGTAATACCGATGACAAATGAAGCTGCGAGAGACGCAAGCAGACCAACAAATGTTACACCACCTGATGTTCCCGGTGGCACCACACGAAATGTCGTAATGAGGCGAGGAGGCTTCCGACTCAGCACACCGAGTTCTGTGGCCCAGGTATCTGCTGTAACGGTCGCCATTACACCAGCGAAAAATATCAGTAATTGCACAGGGGTGCCTGTTATCCCGTAGAGGATAGCCAGTACACTCGCAACACCTCCATTTGCAAGCGCTTGTCCAAGATCGCGTTTACCGCTCTTCTCAAACTTCTCACCAGCTACATGCTGTTTGTACGACTGTCGAAAACGGGAGAGTACACTTGAGGTAATAAAAAAAGTAATCAGGGTTATGCCCCAGGACCATCCACCAAATCCAAAAGTAGCAGTACCAGTGAGTACAGCTCCTAACCAGCCACTTTGTGTTAGTGAGCCACGCCAATAAGCTAATCCACCAATGAAGGTGCTCAGTACAAGACCTGCCAGAATACGCCAGAAATCTAACACCCAATCACTCGCCGTCGATCATGCAAAGAGGAGAAACAATAGAAGCTAGACCACACCTTCCATCGTTTCCACACGACGAGCAACCTCATTCAGAGCTGAGTCAAGATCAGGTATCACCATGCCAGTAACCTGTTCTGGTGGAATAAACTTTGCCAACGGCCCAAGTAATGGACCGAGATCAAGTGTTAATGCAACATCAACTACGGTACCATTCCCAGAAGGGCTGAACGTCCAACGTGATTCAACATAGACCGGTTTGTGAGAAACAAAAGCAACCGAGCGATCAACTTCCCATTGAACAGTACCTTCGCTACGCAACTCACCAAACGGTCCTAGTGCCATGTATGTCGCAATACGAGCCTGATCTTCGTATCCAACCTGATGCAAATACTCCACGCGGCTTACGCGAGGCAACAGCGTAGGGAGACTCTCAGAGTCAGAAAGTAAGTCAAAAATGGCTGATGGAGATGCATCAATAGTTCGTGTACGATAAACTTTAATCATGATAGCTCCTTAACGTTGGTAGCACTGGTAAGCTATGCACATTTTGAAGACCACTTATAGGCCCTCAATACATAGAATGAGCGCATTATCGCAAGTACATCTTAACGAGAACCTATGTCAAATGACGTTGAATGTTTTTACTCAAACAACTACTCACAAATTGGGTCAAAAGATGTGAGTGTGTTCTCGATCAAGGAGAGCGACAAAACATCTTTGGGTATAGTTACAGATGTATGTACGAATTAAAATATCTATGGAATGATACGGTCTTTTGGGTGGATACGGATGTTTACTTGTTGGTAAAAGTATCAACCTAATTCTGTGTGACTTCAAAACCTGACACACACAAATGATATCTGTTACATACTGTGCTGTGTGAATATAACAGGAGGTTCTAGGCTAGAGTGATTCTATAAACAAAATGATCATATTTTCGCAATACTTGCAATATCATGGTATAATACTACACATCACAAACTTAAAGAAACAGAATACCTTGTGGTTAGGCGGGACAAAAGGCAGCCCTAGCGGGGAGGGCTGCTATTCTATTATTAAGAACTAGTTACAACAGTGATGATCGGGGATCGTACAATTTTAGAGTTTCCTCGTTCAGGCACAACAGTTGTATCCTTTGGGCCTGCTCACGATGTGCTCACTTGTATTGCAGCCGGTCCCGGTGGATACCCCTTGCATATCCTTATCGATACTGGGACTGATCCTTCGGCTATCGATCTGCGCCTGGCCCAGCGAATCGCCTTGCAGATGGGTGGCAGTGGTCTTGGGCGTGGTGCTGCAAGTGATACGGTAGAGTTTACCGAAACAGAACTTCCATGGCTACGTCTTGGTGAACTGACTATTCGCAATCTCTTCGCACCTGCTGTCGATCTCAGTGCTATGCCATTTCCGGTTGATGTTGTGTTGGGATACAATGTCATTCGCCAAATCTCCCTACAGATTAATTATCAACATCACTGGCTTGCTATCACCCATCCTGATGTTACGCCTCCTACTGTTTCAGAACGTGGCGCAGTTTTGCCAATGAGTTTTTTCGAGCATTTTCCTGCTTTACATACACTGGTCGTCGAAGGGCAACCTATTCCACTGGTAACGCTCGATACAGGTTCAAACAGTACGCTGACGGTAGGGCCAGATCTGGCGAAACCGTTAGGATTGTTTCCCGGTGCAGATAATGTCACTGCCGCCTACGGGACTGGGTTCGGTGGGAGCAGCACTGTCCTACAACGTTCGTGTTACGAAATTCACCTAGGGCCATTTCGATTACAAGATATTAGTTTGGATGCACAAATGGGCCGTGTAGGGGATCTAGCGCGTGCGGGACGAGCCAATATGGGGAATGGTTTACTGTCACGATTCAGTTGTGTTTCGATAGATTATGAGCGCGGATGTCTTACGCTTGACCCCGGTAATCAAAACAGCATCACTCTTATTGGATAGTGATGGGGCTCGACTGAAATGATCAGGGTAGTCCTTCTTCTTCAGAGAAACATCCGACAACAGCACATTATACAGACTAGATAATGCGCTGTTGTCATCTTTATTCTGGTTCTTAGCGCCGTTCATAGTTGGGGGCTTCTTTGGTAATAGTCACATCATGTGGATGACTCTCGACCAAGCTTGCTCCCGAAATACGGATGAAGCGACTATTACGGCGAAGCGCTTCAATATTTGGGGTTCCTACATAGCCCATACCAGCACGCAACCCACCAATGAGTTGGAAAATGGTGTCGCCCAAAGGTCCTTTGTACGGCACCATGCCTTCGATACCCTCAGCAACCATCTTGCGATTGTTCTCAACCTTTTGGAAGTAGCGGTCACCGCTCCCACGTTGCATAGCCCCTATCGATCCCATGCCACGATAACTCTTGTAACTGCGACCCTCATACAGGATAGTCTCGCCAGGACTCTCTTCTGTTCCTGCAAAGAGTGAGCCAATCATCACAGTATGTGCACCGGCTGCCAATGCTTTCACAATATCACCGCTGTACTTAATACCACCATCTGCAATAACAGGAATACCAAAGCGTTCTGCGACTCGCGCACAATCAGTGATAGCAGTTATTTGGGGCATACCTGTACCAGAAATGACTCGAGTGGTACAAATACTGCCTGGTCCTTGACCAACCTTGACTGCATCAACCCCACGCTCACAGAGTGCAGCAGTGGCCGAACTAGTCGATACATTGCCAGCTATAATTTGCACTTCAGGAAATGCCTCACGCAACCGTACTACCGCATCAAGAACCATTTGCGAGTGGCCATGTGCCGTATCAATCGTAAGAATATCAACACCCATACGCACAAGCGCATCAGCACGCTGCATCGCATCACCCGTTACCCCAATCGCAGCACCAACACGCAATCGGCCATGTTCATCCTTACAGGCATCAGGATATTCAATTTGCTTCATGATGTCCTTTACCGTAATCATGCCAGATAACTTACCCTGACGGTCAACAACTAAAAGCTTCTCGATACGATGGGTATGCAAAACCTCCTTGGCCTGTTCAAGCGTTGTTCCCTCAGGCACCGTAACCAAGTTTTCGGACGTCATCAATTCACGAATAGGGCGATTACGATCTGTCTCAAACCGAAGATCACGGTTAGTGAGAATCCCAACCAGATCACCATCGTTACATATGATCGGAATACCAGAGATGCGATATTCGGACATCAGATCCAGCGCATCGCCAACTGTTTTATCATCATGCATCGTGATAGGGTCAGTAATCATCCCACTCTCAGAGCGTTTAACTTTACGGACCATCTCTGCCTGATCCGCAATGGACATATTCTTGTGAATAAATGCAACTCCTCCCTCACGCGCAAGAGCGATAGCAAGACGATGCTCAGTAACTGTATCCATTGCCGAACTTGCTATAGGGATATTCATACGAATAGTTCGCGTGAGTTGGGTTTGTATATTTGCTTCTGATGGGATAATCTGCGACTCCGATGGAATAAGTAATACATCATCAAAAGTCAGTCCTTCACGAGCATACTTATCATCCCAATTGATAGTCATAAAGCCTCCTTGGTAACATGGCACGTATCATTATTTTCATGGTTTACTTTCTCGTACTAATCGAGTTACGGTTGCTTTTCTCTATGCTACAAAGTAGCGTAACAAAAAGCCCTCTGCGAGCATCACAGAGGGCTACGTCGGCTTAGGTAATGATGAATTGCCGCCAGTATTTTATTAATCGCTTGTATAGTTGATTTGGTCTTTTCATATCTCCTATACTATACGCCGAAATCAGAACATCGTCAATTCATCTACAAAAACGCTATATTTAGTTAGATGATGCTTCCGCTGCCGCAGTAGCTTGTGATGCTGGTTCAGATGTTCCTTGGCCAGCCTCTTTTTGCTTTTCTTCCTCAACTAATACCCGGCGAAGCACCTTGCCGACAATTGTCTTGGGCAGTTCGTCACGAAATTCGACTTCACGTGGAATCTTGTATGGTGCGAGATGCAGCTTACAAAATTCACGTATCTCATCTGCCGTAACTTCCTCGCCTGGTTGTGGCACAATAAAGGCTTTTACGGTATCATCACCACGTGTTGCATGTGGAATGCCAGCGACAACGGCTTCAAGCACCTTGGGATGCATAAACAGCACTTCTTCGACATCACGTGGAAGCACTTTAAGTCCAGAGGCATTGATCATGTCTTTCTTACGATCAACGATGTAGAAATAGCCATCCTCGTCGGTCTTACAAATATCGCCTGTATGTAGCCAACCATCGTTATCAATCGTGGCTGCGGTTTCTTCTGGTTGATTCCAGTAGCCTTTCATAACCTGTGGCCCTTTGAGCAACAATTCCCCTTCTTGTTCACTTGCCAAAGGCAGATCTTCACCATTCTCAAGATCGATGAGACGCACCTCAACATCAGGGAAAGGAACTCCAATTGAACCATTCTTTCGATTCCCATACACCGGATTACAGTGAGTCACAGGCGCTGCCTCGGTCAAACCATATCCCTCAACCAATCGACCACCGGTAATCTGACCGAAACGCTCCTGTACATCCATTGGGAGAGGTGCTGAACCGCTAATACACGCACGAACTGAAGTGAGGTCATAATTGTTAATCTCGGGATGATTGACAATACCGATGTACATAGCGGGAACACCAGGAAATACAGTTGCACGTTCATGTTGGATAATACTCATTACATTGTCGATAGGACGGGGATTGGGTACTATCACTAATTCTGCGCCCATATAGAGGCCATAAATCATGCAAACCGTCATTCCATAGACATGGAAGAATGGAATGGCCGCCATGACTTTTTCTTGCCCAGGCTTGCCATCAGTCAGCCAACTTGACACCTGAATGGTATTTGCAACCAGATTGCGGTGGGTCAGGGTAGCAGCTTTCGGAAGCCCCGTCGTACCACCAGTGTACTGAAATAGTGCCGTATCATCTGGATGAATATCGACACGTGGTGGGGTTGGCGCATACTTGTCCAACAAGTTTTGGAACATGAAGATATCGCCATCATTTGGCACATCAACCCACTCAGGATCACGGCGTTGTTTTGCTTTGACCAATAAACTTGACGGGAAACTCAACGTATCAAAGACGTGAGCAACTATTACCCGCTTAATGGGTGTTTCTTGCTGAATTTCACGCAATCGAGGCCAGAACAGATTTAGAATAACAATAGTCTCTGCACCTGAGTCACTCAACTGATGCTTGAGTTCACGCGACGTATAGGTCGGATTGTTATTCACAACAATCGCACCAAGTCGCATTGCTGCAAAGAAGGAAATCACGAAGTGCGGCGAATTTGGCAACATCAATGCAACCCGATCACCTTTACGCACTCCAAGCTGATACAAAGCAGTTGCGAAACGATCAACCAGTTCATTTAATTTTCGATACGTAATTTTTCCACCAACTGTGTAACGACCACCTAACAAATAACTCAAGACAAAATGTGTTGCTGTATTGTACGGATACTTACGTGCACTCTCTGCCAAAAAATCACTCAAAGTTGATTCAGGGTATGAGAGAGTCGACTTTACTCCAGCTTCATAACTATTTAACCACACGTTTTCCACAGGCAACTCCTTCATTGAGCGAGTTCGGAGACAGACAGACCACACCGTCTCTGTCTCCACATATTTTACTAATTACCACCTACACGTCTTCCCGCAACCAACCACGCTCACGCGCGATAAACTTAATCGTCGCGTCGTCTGGTGGATACAATCCTGCTGCCTGGTAGGCATATGCGAGTAGTGCTGCTCCACCGATCAGTCCCAGTCCAAGTCCAACAATAAACGTCAAAGCGCCAAACGTTGTGCGCATGGTGCGAACTCCCTTTACAATTTCAGATGAGTATGTGGTTGTGCTTTGTGACTCTTCTCTGTATCATACCGCACAGGAGCATCTGGCGTCAACTTTTGGTGCATGAGGAGAAAGACAGACAACCTCTCATTCGCTAAATTGATGCGGTGAGAACAACATCATTACTGGGTATTTGGGCTCCACCATCAACTTCAACGGTAACCATTACTTCTTGGTACACATCAATTGGTTCAGGTGCCTCAATCGATAACTCAATAACACCATGCTGGTCAACGTTAAATGTGGCAGAGGGGATCTGTCCCTCATCGTCCGTAGCAAACCAGAATTGATAGGTTGCATTGTTGTCGAGTTGCTGAAGGCCATGCACCACCACGACCACACGGTTATGACCAGGCTGCGCATACATCTTTCCTTCCACACCTGCTACTTGAGCAGTGAATGAATGCCCTTCAGTTGCGGAAGAAGCTAAAAAGACAAAATCCTGTTGCTGGGCCACTTGTGCTTCTGCCAACATCGTTATTTGTTGACGGAGTTGTTCCGTTTCGTCAACTACTGTTTGCAGTTCTGCTTGTGCATTATCTAATTGATTGTTCACGGCTTGATATTCAGATGCAAGCTGAGTGAATTGGGTGTTTGTGTCCTGCAGCAATCCATAGGTATATACATTGGTACCCACCAGGACACACAAAACGATGACAGCTACAATAAAAGCCCCATTCCCCCGGAAAGAAAAAGGTGGCATAGCGGGAGGGGGAGAAGACTTATGATTCGCTTGGAATGTTGATGGGAAGGATGGTTCCGCTGATACACCTATACGCGCAAACAACTGCCGCTTAATGTGATGAGGCAGTGATTGTGATTGTGGTGCATATGGTAGTAATCCAACAACCAAACGAAGTTCTTCTACTTCGGCACGAACTTCTTCTGATTTTCGAAGATGTTGTTCTACCAAAAAAACTTCGTCAGTATCAAGAGCACCTAGTACAAAAGCGGGCAACAATTCCCTGATATGTTCGTCCATTGTTCGTGTGTTTTGCCGTCAGGTCAGTGCATTGAAAAAGATGTTGTAACGGGTCAATCTATTCGCCCAGATCTTCCAATTGAAAGCCTTCATTCAGTAGAATATCGCGCAATTTCTGGAGACCTAAACGCACACGTGTTTTCACAGTCCCAATAGGATGTTGAAGACGTTCAGCAATCTCGCTCTGTGATAATCCCCCAAAATAGGCAAGTTCGATCACCTCGCGTTGTTCAGGTGGAATGCGATCTAATGCAGAAACGATTAAACGCCGACGTTCTTCTTCAACAATAGAGCTGGCAACATTAATATTTTGGTCTTCCATATCACGCAGAACGGGACGATCCTCACGATCATAGACTGGAATTGGACGCGCTTGCTGTCGACGTAATTCGTCAATAGCAAGGTTATGTGCGATACCAAAGATCCATCCAGATACTCGACCACGTGATGACTGGAATGTTGAACTGCGGCGCCAAATGCGCCAAAATGTTTCTTGAACAACATCCTCAGCAAGTTCTGCGTTGCCTAACATCCGCATTGACAAACTATAGACAACACGTGCATATCGGTCATACAGACTTTCGAGTGCACGATCATCTCCCGATGCAATGCGATCTACTAAAACAAGATCTTCAGGCTGAATATGTTCGTCTGTAAGAGGGCGGAGGTCTCTCATACGTGTTTCCCCCCATTACCGTATACAGACTTTCTGTTTTTACGTATCGCGTGCATTTCTGGATCTTTAATCCACAAGATACCACACAGATCCCCTAGAACTCTCCGGTAGTATCTAGTGATAGAGTCTTATGACATCACACGTACAATACCGTCATTACTATTATATCCGAGATAGGCAACATGGTCTTGTACGAATTGAAACCATAGTCTTTGACTCAATCTAATTACCAACAAAACTACCCAAATCATGGCGGCCGATAACTACACGCAGAATCTCAGATGTTCCTTCACCAATAGTCAACAAACGCTGGTCACGATAGAAGCGTTCAACAGGGAACTCTTGGCTGTAGCCATACCCACCAAAGACTTGAATAGCATCACGACAAATTTTTTCACCGACTTCGGAGGCATACAATTTAGCAATAGCAGCTTCCCGTACATAGGGACGTCCAAGATCCTTTAACCATGCAGCCCGATATACTAACAAACGGGCTGCCTCCAACCCAACAGCCATATCAGCAATCATATTGGAAACGGACTCATACGCACCAATTGGTTTCCCGAATGCTTCACGTTCCTTGGCATAAGAAGTTGCGGCTTCATAGGCAGCCTGTGCCAAACCAATCGCCATAGCCCCGATACCAACCCGCCCACCATCCAGTACCTGCAAGAATTGTATAAACCCCGAACCACGCTCACCCAGCAAATTTTCGCGCGGGACCCGAACATCCTCCAGAGCAATAGCAGTGCTTACAGAGCCGCGCAAGCCCATTTTCGGCTCATGTTTACCAAATGTCATACCTGGTGTGCCGCGTGGAACAATGATAGCACTAATACCTCGTTTGCCCTTATCAGAATCAGTACGGGCCGTGACAATAATATGGCCAGCAATAGGAGCATTTGTAATCCACATTTTGGAGCCATTAATAACCCATGAATTACCCTCCAATCGTGCAGTTGTACGCGTTGAACCTGCATCAGAACCAGCGTGTGGTTCAGTCAACGCAAAAGCCCCCATATACGCACCTGACGCAGCAGGTTTGAGAAATCGCTGTTTTTGTTCCGTGTTCCCAAACATCGCGATAGGGGCACATCCTAAGCCCATATGGGCAGAGTACGCCAGGGCTGTTGAGCCACATCCACGAGCCACCTCTTCAACTGCAATAGTCGCACTCACACTATCACCACCAGCACCACCATCCTCTTCTGCGAAAGGAATGCCCATCAATCCCAACTCTCCCATCTTCCGAAAAGTGTCTGTGGGAAATTCACCAGTTTCATCAACGTGGCGCGCTTTCGGCATGATTTCACGTTCGGTAAACTCACGCACTGCATCACGAATCATTAACTGTTCACGCGTTAGATCAAAGTCCATTGCAGGCCTCCCGAAATTACGTCGTAGTGAGCAAAAAACATTCAACCATCAATCAACGATGAGGAGTATGGTATACAATCACATAAATCCCAGAATCACAAAGTATGCCTAAGGATAACATATTCCTAAGAGTATGATGTGTATTTTATAAAGCAGTTTATACTGGGGTAACACGAACAAAACTTTCATCTAGCTTTTTCTTGCGATGTCTGTAGTATACTGCAATCAAACGATGCACACAACTACTGATGTCACTTTTTCTATACAGTCTAAAATACGGACTATTTCGTGGTAGAATGCAGCTATGTCACAGTCACTGCAATTTATCGACACGCATGTCCATGTACATCTGACACACTTCGATGCGGATCGTGAGAAGATTATCGAGCATGCATATACGGCAGGTGTGCAACGTATGGTTGAGATAGGATATAATCTCGTATCATCACGCGCTGCTATACAACTGGCAGAACAATATGACGAAATCTATGCTGTAGTTGGTATTCAGCCACATTATGCATCAGAAGCAGATGAAACCTGGATAGCAGAAATTCAACACCTTGCCCAACATCCAAAAGTAGTTGCCATCGGTGAGATTGGTCTTGATTATCACCATGACCGTGCGCCACACGATCAGCAAGAGCATCTTTTTCGTGAGCAACTTGCCTTGGCACGTGAGATCGATCTTCCAGTTGTTATTCACAGCCGTGATGCACAAGCAGACACGATGCGCATTCTCCAAGATGCAGCACGCAATCAACCAGGTATTATGCATTCATTTTCAGGCGATTGGGCATATGCGGAGGCGTGTCTTGAAGTGGGCTTTTATCTCTCCTTCAGCGGACCAATCACATTCCCCAAGGCCACCGCACTTCATCAAGTGGCACAACAGGCACCGCTTGACCGCATCCTAACCGAGACAGACAGTCCTTATTTAAGTCCGCATCCTTTTCGTGGTAAGCGCAATGAGCCTGCACGTGTACGATTGGTAACTGAGCGTATTGCAGAACTTCGTACTCTGCCCATTGCTGATGTGGCAAGGGCAGTATGGCTCAATGCAAATACTATTTTTAGGTTAACTGACGTATAGCAGGTACATCCCATGTCTACAGTAGCTACCGCACCACGACGAACACCCCATATCCCTTGGTATCGACGCTGGGATATTCCATCGCTTCTGCCAGCTTTTATGCTAGCAACAATTATGGTGTGGAGCGTTGTGCAAAGTATTGCCGCAGCTAATTGGGCTGATGGTTCAGAGGTTCTGATTCGTGTCGCCATCCCAAGCATCCTTGTTGGATTTATCTTCGCTCGTTTATCTTGGTTATCAGGATGGCTGGCCCATCTCCTCAGTACAATTCTTGGTGTTGTGTGGTGTATCCAAAGTGTCGGCCCATTGTTGACGACACAAATCACTGAAGAGATGGGAGCAGAGCGGGCTGCTTGGCTCTCTAGTTGGGGCGATCAAGCTACTGAAGTCTTAATTCGAGCACTTACACTTGGGCGGCTCCTTCAGTCAGGAGGGCGAGGCGAAGACACTATACTGTTTATGGTGGCACTAGCATTACTCGTCTGGATACTGGCTTATATGACGAGTTGGCTTATCTTTCGCTTACAGTGGACGTGGTGGGCCGTCCTTCTCAATGCCTTTACAATCCTTATTAACTATACATTTACGTTACCAAAACCAACGACCCTCTTCTTCCTGTTCCTTGGCGTTGCACTGTTGCTTGTTGTTCACCAACATATTATGCAACAACAACAAACGTGGCAGTCGGCGTTGATGGATTATCCTGATTTCATTTCATGGCGATTCTTGAGTGCTGCAACCTTCTTCTGCGTTACTATCGCTATCGGAACCAGTTTCCTACCAAATGAGATCAGCAGCATGCAGGTTGCTCGCGCCTGGCAGATCATGAGTTCACCTTTCACCGTGGCGCGCGAAGGATGGGAAGTGGCATTTAGTACCATTAATGCACCACCGGGAACCACAGGTGGCGGTTTCTCTACACAGTCAGTCCGTGTTGGAGGTGGGCGGTCACTCGGCGATGCCGAAGTTATGCGTGTTTATACTGATGAATACGAATATTGGCGTGCCAATGCCTTTGATCGCTACACAGGCCGCGGTTGGGGCAGCACGGTCGGAGAGCGAGCACGTGCATCAGTCGGCGCACCTACCATCACACAGGCACGCTCACAACTGAGTGTTGGCGAACCAGCACTTAGCTCAGAAGTGGCCGGGCGAACGTTGGTAACACATACGGTTGAATTAACGCAGCAACGTGGTGACAACCTTTTGATGGTCGGAGGACAGTTTGTCTCTGCTGGTATACCTGTTATGGTTGAACATGGATATGTGGATGACGAGGAAGGTCTGGCGCCAAACTACCTCGAAACAACAGCTATCCTGTCTCAGTTACCATTGCGAGCGACACAGGAATATACGGTTACTGCTCTTGTTTCGACCATTGATCAGCAAAGTTTGCAGAATGCAGGAATAGAGTATCCTGATTGGGTCAACAATTATTACCTTCAGCTGCCAGACACCGTCACCCAGCGAACACGAGATGAAGCACGCCGTATTGTTGATGAAGCTGGTGCTATAACCCCATATGATAAAGCCATAGCCATTCAGGTCTATTTACGACGACTTACGTATGATGAGACACGTACCGTACCACCAACTGAACAAGACTGGGTGGATTATTTCTTGTTTGAGCGTCCCATCGGCTATTGTGATGACTTTGCTACCGCTATGGTCGTCATGCTACGCTCGCTCGATGTGCCAGCACGGTGGGTACAGGGCTATGCTGGTGGAACGCTTGACCCCGAGACCGGTGCATATGTAGTGCGGCAAAGCGTTGCGCATAGCTGGCCAGAAGTCTATTTCCCTGGCTTCGGTTGGCAGCGTTTTGAGCCAACCCCAGCATCTTATGCCGATATTCCCACACGCCCCGAAGCATCTGGGAATGAAGAAAATAACGACATTGTATCAGGAGCGCCCATCATACCTTCGGATCAACTCAACAGGCTTGAGCTCGAAGAAGAGGATATGGGTATTGAAACGACTGATCCGGCCGCATTCCAACGCCTTCTAGCAGAACGTCGTCGAGAGGAAATCCAGAGACAACTGCTCACCTACAGTCTTATTGTAGTAGCTATCATTGGTGGGGTATTACTCATACGTATGTTACTTCAACGGGAGCTTAGAGGGTTATCACCGGCAGCAACAGTCTATACACGTCTTTCTCGGTTGGCAGGATGGGCAGGGCTGCCACATCAATCGCATCTCACTCCCCACGAATACGCCAAGGAACTGTCACGCCATCTTCCTGAGCATCGCCAGTCAATTCATCGCATTGTGAATACGTATGTCGATGAGCGCTATCATCCAACTCATACACAGCGGACAATAGCACTAGAACGGGAAATACGTACACTACGATGGCCAATCATACGATCCTTCTTTAGAAGACTGATACCATCTCGACGAGCACAACAACGTAAGCGACCATAACGGTTTGGAAGGCATTCTTCTCAGTAATAGACCCCAAGCAAACTGTTTGTGCTCATGTCTATTCGGGTTTGCTCCTATGCAATACGTCTGCTATACTGAAAAAGCTAAGGATGTCGCTATAACCAGCAAGATTTGACACCTCTAGAGCAAACAGCCCATACTAAGGAAGTCTGTACATGGCCCGTGTCTCAGTGTCCATCCACAATGAACGACGTACTTTCGCCATCACTGAGCGAGGTATATCTATTGGTCGGGCACTTGATAATGAGATTGTCCTGAATGATGTCACCGTATCACGACACCATGCAATGATTGCTTTGCGCCACCACGAAGCATACATCCAAGATCTTGGTAGTCGAAACGGCATTTTCGTTAATCGGTTGCGAGTCAAAGAGTCATTGCTCAACGATGGTGATACCATTCGCATTGGCCCTTTTGATATTCACTTTGAGAATCGTGCAGTACAAAGCGTCGTACTTGATGATAAGAAATACTTTCCCCTAGCTGCTGATGCACGAGAGGTCCAATCAAACGAATTACCCGATCTAGCGCTTGATGTCAAAGAGTTTTATCGCATTAGCAAACGCCTCGACAATTTGTTGAAAGTAAATGATCTGCTAGAAGCGGTGATGGAAGAAGTGCTCAGACTTATCCCGGCACATCGCGGCGTATTGTTGTTGAGGAAAGGGGAAGATCTGGTACCAATGATCGTATATCCCCCTACGCAGACCGATATCACTCTCAGCTCAACCATTGCATACAATGCGCTTGAGGGAAATGAAGCAGTTCTCACACGTGATGCACGACTTGATTTTGTCGGTTCGGACAGTATTATCAGCGCTAATATCCGTTCAGCTATCTGTGTACCTCTCATGAGCGAAGGCAAATCTATTGGTCTTATCTATCTTGACTCACCAGGGCGTGATCAGTTTACTGAACAACAGCGTGATCTGCTTGCTGCACTGGCCAATCAAGCTGCGATCAATATTCAACGGGCACGACTTACAGAAGAACTGCGAAAGCAAGAGCAACTCTTACAAAATCTTGAGCGCTTTATGTCCCCAAATGTAGCCAAATTGGTTGCCAGCTACTACTCGCAACACGGACAATTGTGGGAACCGCAGGAACTCACTGTTAGTGTATTGTTTGCAGATGTAAAAGGGTTTAGCACCCTCTCGGAAGATCTGTCACCACGAGAAGTACAGGATCTCCTCAACGAGTATCTGCACGAGATGACAGAGGTTATTTTCCATCACAGTGGCACACTCGACAAATACATCGGTGATGGTATCATGGCGCTATTCGGCGCACCACGTCTTTCAGATACTGTCGAGTTAGAGCACAATGCCCTTGCGGCAGTTCGAGCAGCACTTGATATGCTCACTGCTCATCAACGGCTCATGCAAAGGCTTGACACACGGAAACAATTTGAATTTCGTATAGGCATTAACACTGGCCCGGTCTATGCCGGATTCTTTGGAACACGACAACGTTTGGAATATACAGTTATTGGCGATACAGTTAACACCGCATCACGGTTAGAAGCTGCCGCAAGACCAAACAGTATCTTGATAGGAGAAGCAACCTATCAAGCCCTTAATGATACTTTCAACATTCAAGAAATGGGTGAGTTACAACTCAAAGGGAAAACCCAGCGAGTACGCGCTTATGTGGTTTTAGGACATACATCATAAAATCACCCAACGCACTATAATTGGACAGTCCTTCTATACATTCAGAGGGTGTGAGATTACAGGCAATACAACGAATAGTACCATATAGATAGAAACAAAGTGACCTGAGCACGTGCCATGTACGTTTCCCATACACCCTTCATGGCTTCTTTATTTATAGTTCAGTGTACTTCTTTCTATCAGTGCATTGTAATCTCCCGCCCATAACGGAGCTATATTATGCCAGTTGTGGTCGGAATACGCTTCAAAGACTCGGGAAAAACATACTTCTTTGATCCAAATACCTATAACACGCTGGAGACAGGCGAACATGTTATCGTTGAGACCATCCGTGGTCCTGAAATCGCCAAAGTCGTGCATCCTGCACGTGAAGTTGGTGACGATGAGATTGTCGGTGAACTCAAGCCCGTTATGCGGCGTGTTGAACAGGCTGATTTTGAACGACTGCAAACATTGAACGAAAATCAGGACGATCTGATTGAACGTTGTAGCGAAAAGATTCGCGATCACGATCTGCCAATGCGCTTGGTGAAAGCAGAATATAGCTTTGATGGCTCGCGCCTTACCTTTTACTTCACTGCTGAAAAACGGGTTGATTTTCGCATGCTGGTCCGCGATCTTGCTCGTACATTCCGTACCCGTATCGAACTACGCCAGATTGGCCCACGTGACGAAGCTAAATTACTGGGAGGTATTGGTCCCTGTGGACGCCTCCTTTGTTGTGCTACATTTTTGCCTGATTATGCACGTGTATCTATTAAAATGGCCAAAGATCAAGACTTACCACTTAATCCATCGAAAATCAGTGGTGTATGTGGGCGCCTCTTATGCTGCTTATCGTATGAGCATGAACAGTATTTACAAATCAAAGACGAATTGCCCTCAAAAGGCACCTGGGTACAAACACCAGATGGACCTGGTGAAGTTGTTGCTGTGAATGTTGTCAAGGAAACTATTACAGTTGCCTTAGGAGATAGTGGTGTGCGGGAGGAATACACACCAGAACAAGTCCAGGAAGCAAGTGACCGTGTTGGTTCAGAAGCACGTCGTCGTAATACCGCTGGTATAACGCCGTTTGCAAACCGTGAGCGCAAAGATATCTACGCCTCTCTGGACAACGAAGGATCACACGCACACGAGCATTATACCCAACAACATGGCACAATCGACAATCCAAATCTCCTTGATGCACTGGCACTTCTCGAAGAGGACGTGAGTGATTGGACCTCTCCATCCAATCCTCAGTCACCACCTCAAAAGAAATCCCCCACGCGTGAACGACGTCCACACGAACACCGTAGTTCCAACACAACACCAGAACAAAACACAGAACGTTCATCTTCTCGTCGTCGCAATCGACGCTCAAAAGCACCACAGCAACAAACTCCGCCTCCACAACAAGACACTACAGCTACCTCAGAAGACAAACCTACCTCACAGAATACTGAGACAGATCAGACACAGTCTCGTTCTTCGCGCCGTCGCCGTAGACGCAGGGGCACATAACACAACTTTTCTTCACCAACTATCTTTTGACAACATAGAAGTCTTCAGATATACTACATACAGCAAAAAGTGAAAATGTGTTGATATATGCTTAGATATAATTTACTGTAATAATGTATTTATATAT